>NZ_JROX01000155.1:0-1317 GCF_000800955.1 Kocuria sp. ZOR0020 | reverse complement strand
CCCGTGCCTCGTGGGCCGCGAGGTCGACGGTCAGCTCCCCGAACTCCCGGGCGGGCTCGACCGGGGCCACGGTGGTCCGGGGCCGGCGCAGCACCGCGGCCACCCGGGCGACGAGCTCGCGAACACTGAAGGGCTTCGTGATGTAGTCGTCGGCCCCGGCCGCCAGCCCGGCCAGCTTGTCCTCCTCGTCCCCGCGGGCCGTGAGCATCAGCACGTAGCACTCGGAGAAGCCCCGGATCCTGCGGCACACCTCGATGCCGTCCAGCCCCGGCAGACCCAGGTCCAGCACCACCACGTCCAGGCTCCGGTCGCGGCGGCCTCCAGGGCGTCGGGGCCGGTGTGCGCCAGGTCCACCGCGTAGCCGGCGCGGGCCAGGTAGGTGGCGACCATCTGCGCCAGGGGTTTCTCATCGTCGACCACCAGCACCCGCTCCGGGCGGGTGCCGGCATCGGAGCCAGAATTCATGCCTCCAGTGTGTCCCCGACCTGTATGCCGATCCGTCCCAGAGGCCCTTCCTGCGGCAATCTTCGCCAAACCTTCAAGGAAAACGGCGCAGAGCCCCTCTACGGCCGGTCGAGAATGGTGGATGGTCCTCGTGATGTGGTTGCGAGGCGGTGAAACGTCCTGGGTTTGGTTCCGATCCAACTGAAGGAGAATCGGAACATGCCCAAGAAGTTCAGTCCCGAGCTGCGTGAGCGTGCTGTGAGGATGGTCCTGGAGCGCCAGGCCGCTGTGGGCGGGCCTCGCTCGCACTCGATCCGGGTGATCGGCCCGCAGGTCGGTGTCGGCGAGGAGACACTGCGGATGTGGTGCAACCGCCACGGCCACGAGATCGCACCCGCCGCGGCAGGTGAGACCCCGGAGCAGGAGATCCGCCGCCTGCGACGCGAACTGGCCGAGGCCAGACGCGCTAACGAGATCCTCAAAGCCGCCTCAGCTTTTTTCGCCGCGGAACTCGACCGCCCCACGACGAGATGATCGCGTTCATCGACAAGCATCGCGATCGCTTCGCGGTCGAGGCCATCTGCCGCACGCTGGCTGCGACAGACTGTGGGTTCATCACCTCCCGCGCCTACCGGGCCTCTAAGACCAGGCCTGCCTCGACTCGAGCCGTGCGTGACGAGATCCTGGTGGAGGAGCTCCAGCGGATCCACGCGGAGAACTACTCGGTCTACGGGGTGCGGAAGATGTGGCACGCGATGCGCCACGCCGGGTGGAGCATCGGCCGCGATCAGGTCGCCCGCCTGATGAAACGGGCGGGGCTGCACGGCGCGCGGCGGGGCCGCAAGCCCGTGACCACCCGCCGCGCACACCAGG
>NZ_JROX01000154.1:0-2847 GCF_000800955.1 Kocuria sp. ZOR0020 | reverse complement strand
ACCGTCGACCTCGCGGCCCACGAGGCACGGGCGGGCGGGCGGCCGGTGGGCCTGACCCGCACCGAGTTCGACCTACTGGGGGCCCTGTCGGCCCGCCCGCACCAGGCGCTCACCCGCCGCAAGCTCATCGACACCATCTGGGATCCATCCTGGGTCGGGGACGAGCGGATCGTAGACGTGCACATCGGGCACCTGCGCCGGAAGCTCGGGGAAGACCCGATCGGCTTCATCGACACGGTCCGTGGGGTCGACTACCGGATGGTGACACCGTGAGTCCCCGGCGCGAGCGGAGCCTGGCTACCCGGTTCTTCAACGTCCAGGTGCTGGTGGTCGCAGCCTCCCTGGCGGCGGCAGTCGTGGTGGCCTCCCTGATGGGCCCGGCGATCTTCCACAATCACTTGATCATGGCCGGGCATGCGGAGAACTCCCCGGAGTTGCTGCACGTGGAGCAGGCCTACCGCGACACCAACCTCATCACCGTGGCCGTGGCCTTGGCCACGGCCCTGATCTGCGCCCTGGTCGCCAGCCTCTGGTTATCCCGTCGCATCCAGGGTTCTCTCGGGAAGCTGGCCGAAGCCGCCAAAGGCATGTCCCGCGGCCGCTACGACACCCGGGTACCGGCCCTGGGTGCCGGAGCGGAGGTGGACGGGGTGGCCACCGCGTTCAACACCATGGCGGCTCGTCTGCAAAGTACCGAAGGCACCCGCCGGCGGATGCTCTCGGACCTGGCCCATGAGATGCGCACCCCGATCTCGGTGCTCACCGTGTACTGCGAAGGCCTCCAGGACGGGGTCATCCACTGGGACGAAACCACCAGCGAGATCATGACCGACCAGCTGGGACGCCTCACCCGGCTGGTCGAGGACATCACCGATGTCTCCCGCGCCGAGGAGGGGCGCATCGACCTGGACCGCGCAGAACAGCCCGTGCTCGAACTGCTGCACACCGCCGCCGAGGCCCACAGGGAGTCCTACGCGGCCAAGGGCGTGGCCCTCGACGTGGACGTCGACGATGAGACCGGGGTCCTGGAGGTGGACCGGCAGCGGATGGGGCAGGTGCTGGGCAATCTGCTCACCAACGCCCTGCGCCACACCCCAGCGGGTGGGACGGTCACCGTCAGTGCCACCCATCAGATGTCCGGCCAAGTGGTCCTCTGCATCAGCGACACCGGTGAGGGCATCAGTGCCGAGCAACTGCCTCAGATGTTCGAGCGCTTCTGGCGCGGGGACACCGCCCGGGACCGAGACCACGGCGGCTCGGGGATCGGGCTGGCCATCTCCAAAGCACTGGTCGAAGCCCACGGCGGCACCCTGACCGCCGCCTCCCCCGGCCCCAGACACGGCGCGGTGTTCACCATCCAGTTGCCGACCCCCCAACTGGCCGATCTGCCTCCCGCTCGGGAGGCTCACTGACATCCTTGCACTATACCCCCCCAGGGTATATACCTGAGAGGCGAGGGGCGTTCCCCGTTCCCTCACGATCCGAAGGAGCCCACCATGACCAGCTCGCCCCGCCACCCCCTGCCGATGGCCGCCACCGGTTGCGCCTGCTGCGCTCCCACCTCTGTCCCCGAGGAAGCGGGGACTGCCGTCGAGGCGCAGTCGCCGTCCTCGGACGGCACCGCCACGACCTACCAGGTGGAGGGCATGACCTGCGGCCACTGCGCCGGCCGGGTCACCGAGGCCCTCACGGCGTTGGAGGGGGTCCTTGACGTGCAGATCGACCTCGTAGCCGGCGAGGCTTCGGCCGTTACCGTGACCAGCACCACCCCTGTCGCAGAGGAATCCGTGCGCGCCGCAGTGGCGCGTGCAGGATATGCGGTCACCTCTTCCTGAGCGTGCCGGGACCGGATCCCCCACGGCCCGACCCGGCTCCCGGTCTCCAGGCCCTGCCTGGGGCCACCACCACCCGACTACCCCACGTAAGGACATCCCCATGAACCGAGCCTCTTCCCTCACCGCCGTGGCCCTCGCCTCTGCCCTGGCCCTGGCCGGCTGAGGCACCGGAGGCGGAGAGAACACTGACGCGGCCTCCGAGACCACCAGCTCCACAGCTGCCGCCACCGGGGCCGGCAGCGCCTCGAGCACCCCGTCGGGCGCTACCTCAGGGGAACCGATCGCTGAAGAGCACAACGACGACGACGTGATGTTCGCGCAGATGATGATCCCGCACCACGAGCAGGCCGTGGACATGAGCGAGATCCTGCTGGCCAAGGACGACGTCCCCGCCGATGTCCGGGCCTTCGCCCAGAAGGTCGTCGATGCCCAGGGACCGGAGATCGAGCGCATGAACCAGATGCTGCGGACCTGGGAAGCGCCGATGCCCGGCGAGGACTCCACGTCCATGGGCCACGGGGCCGGCGGGATGATGAGCGAGGAGGACATGGGCATGCTCAACGATGCGCAGGGGACGGACGCGGCCCGGCTGTACCTGGAGCAGATGACCGTCCACCACGAGGGCGCGGTCGAGATGGCCCGGGACCAGGTCGAGCAGGGGCAGAACCCCCAGGCCGTCGAGCTCGCCCGCCAGGTGGTCGAGGACCAGGAGGCGGAGATCACCGAGATGGAGCAGATGCTCCAGGAGCTGCCGGACGGTTCCTGACCGCCCCGGTGACCGGCGTCGCCGCCCACGGGCGGCGCTCTGCAGGAAGCAACGAACCGATCGATGAAGGAGGACCGCGATGATGTGGGGCGACGGCATGGGAGGAGGCATGGGCTGGATGTGGATCTTCTGGCTCCTGCTGATCCTGGGCACGGTGGTGCTGATCTTCGTGCTCGTGAAGGCGTTCACCGGGAACTCGGGCGGCGGGACCCGGCAGGGCGGGAGCGCCCCGCCACCGACGGGTGC
>NZ_JROX01000153.1:0-4343 GCF_000800955.1 Kocuria sp. ZOR0020 | reverse complement strand
CGCTCAGAGACCGGGACGACGACGCCCCCGCCGCCTGAGCCACCCCCATCTGAGCGCCGAGCCCTCACCCTGCTGCCCACTCCCCACGTTGCCGTCGACTCCCCACCGGGTTGCCAAATCACCGCCCTTACCGTGGGGAACCGCGAACTTCCTGGGACATCGACAACGGCGTGGGGGATTCACGACCGGTGGGCCGTTGGCTCAGTCGAACTCAAGTCCCAGCAAAGCGTTTTCCACGACTTCCGCCAACGACGGGTGGATCCAGTACTGGCCGCGTGCCATCTGCCGGGCATCCAGACCAAAGCTCATGGCCTGGATCAGCGGCTGAATCAGCATGGAGGAATGCGGACCGATCAGGTGTGCCCCCAGGATCTTGCCGGTCGCCCGATCCGCCACCACCTTGCAGATCCCGGTCTGATCCGCCATGGCCCAGCCGTAGGCAACGTCCCCAAAGGCTTGGGACTTGACCGTGATTTCCGCACCGTTCTCCTGGGCCCAGGCCCGCGCCTGGTCCTCAGTCATGCCCACCGTGGCGATCTCCGGATGGGTGAACACCGCAGCCGGGATGAAGCGGTGGTCTGAGGTCACCAAGTCCTCAGGGTGCATCACGTTGTGGGCAACCACGCGGGCCTCATGATTGGCCACGTGCTTGAGTTGCGCCGGAGAACAAACATCCCCCAGGGCCCACACACCCTCCAGGACCTTGCCGTCCTGACCCAACACCCGCTGGTGGTCATCCACCCGGATCAACTGTGACTCCGGGTCCACCGCGATCCCTGCGGCCTGTGGGTTGAGCAGATCTGAGTTGGGGCGCCGGCCGGTGGCCATGAGCACCACATCGGCCACCTCCTCACGGGTTTCAGCACCTTGGGTGGAGATCGAGCGGAGGGTGACCGAGCCGTCGTCGTTGGGGGTGATCTGCTCCGGGGTCCATTCCGTGGCCAGATTCCACTGGTCTCCGGCGCACTGTTGGAAGCGCTCTGCGATCTCCGTGTCCTGTCCGCGCAGCAACCGGGACGAGCGGTTGATCTGGGTGACCTCAGCACCCAGCCCGTTGAAGACGTGGGCGAACTCGGCGGCAATGTAGCCCCCACCCACAATCACCACGCGCCGCGGAAGCTGCGGAATGCGCATCACGGTGTCGGAGGTGTGCACCTGCGGGAGGTCGATGCCGGGGATCTGCGGCACCATCACCCGGGAGCCGGAGGCCAGAATGATGGTGGGGGCACTCAGCTGCTCACCGGATGCGGTCTCCAACGTTTTGGGGCCAATGAAGTGCGCGTACTCCTGGAACACCGTGACCCGCGGCAGGGAGTTGCGGTACGCCAACCCACCGGTTGAGATCGCATCAATGCGACCGAAAATCCTGTCCCGGATGCTCGGCCAGTCCACCGCATCCGAGCTCACGTCCACAGAAACGCCCAATCCACTCAGTTCGCGTGCTGACTGGGCGATCTCTGCGGGATAGACGTACATCTTGGTGGGGATGCAACCCACGTTCAGGCACGTGCCGCCAAAGGTGCCACCGTCAATGATGGCCACATCCAGGGCGTCGTACTCCGGTCCCAACAGCGAATTGCCGGATCCGGACCCGATGATGATGACGTCAAAAGTGCGCATTGAATCATCCTAAGTCGTCTGACAGGCTGCCAAATCAGCCCACAGACGCCGTGTGACGAGTAGTGGGGCCGTCAGCGATCGTTAAGATGGCCAGCGGCAAGTCACCCGGACCCGAAGGACGTCGAAGGACATCGTGCAGATCGTCAGCATCTCCAGCCTCAAGGGCGGAGTCGGAAAGTCCTCCGTGACCCTGGGTCTGGCCTCGGCCGCCCTGCAACGCGGCGTCAAGACCCTGGTGGTGGACCTGGATCCGCACGCCGATGCCACCACCGGACTCGGTGTCACCGCAGACCCGGAGCACCATGTGGGAAAGATCCTGGGACGGCGGGGCAAACCCGGCTCCCTGAGCACGGTCACCGTGGGTTCCCCCTGGGTGGAGAACGAACGCACAGAGCACGGCCGGATGGGCCTTCGCCTGGACGTTGCGCCCGGGTCCTCGGCCTCCTCCATGTTCGACCGCGCCCAGTACAAGCGCTCGGACCTGGTCAAGCTGGATCGTGCGGTGGACGGGTTGGAATCTGATTACGACCTGGTCATCATCGACTGCCCGCCCAACCTCAACACGCTGACGCGAATCGCCTGGGCCGCCTCGGAGAAAGTGCTCTCCGTGGCGGAACCCTCCCTGTTCTCCGTGGCCGGTACCCAGCGCACCATGACCGCCATTGCCCAGTTCGAACGGGACACCGCGTGGGCGGTGAACTCGGCCGGGGTGATCGTCAACAAGGTGCATCCCGGATCCCGCGAGCACCAGCACCGGGTGGAGGAACTGGAAGAACTCTTTGGTGACCTCCGGGTGGCCCCCGTGCTGCCCGACTACCGGGTGTGGCAACGCGCCCAGGGTGCGGCCTGGCCCATCCACCGATGGCCTGGTGTGGACGCGGCAGAGATTGCGCAGCGCTACACCCAGATCCTGGACGGGCTCCTGCAGCCGTCGTCGTGAAAGTCAGTGGTCAAAAAACTCGCCCATCAGCGCTGATGGGCGAGTTTTTTGACGTCTGAACAGTGGAGAGAGGCCTCAGGAGACGTTCTGCTGGCGCCGGGCGCGGCGAGCGGAGAGCTCGTCCCCGGGGAACTCGGATTCCATGTCTGCATTGGCCTCCGGGAGGCTGGCCAAGCTGCCTTCAACCTCACGCCACACGCGGCCCACCGCAATGCCGAACACGCCCTGACCACCCTGGACCAGGTCGATCACTTCCTGCTGGGAGGTGCATTCGTAGACGGAGGCGCCATCGCTCATGAGCGTCAGCTGGGCCAGGTCCTCAATCCCCCGCACGCGCAGGGCGACGACGGCGGAACGGATCTGCTGCAGGGAGACACCCGTGTCCAACAGACGCTTGACGATCTTGAGCACTACGATGTCGCGGAAGCTGTAGAGGCGCTGAGATCCGGACCCCTTGGCGGTGCGAACGGTGGGCTCCACCAGGTCGGTGCGTGCCCAGTAATCCAACTGACGGTAGGTGATCCCGGTGACCTTGCAGGCCGTGGCTCCGCGGTAGCCCACGGTGTCATCGAGCACCTGCCGCTCGTCATCGAACAGCACCCCCTGGGTTCCTCCGGTCAGGGATGTGAACACAGGCAGCGTCAGTTCCTCGGCAAGCGGAGCATCGACGTGATCGGTGTCCTTCACGCAGGTCCTCCCGGCAACTGGGACCGAACCGTCTGGGCGGTGCAGTCACGTGGTCATGTGATGGTGGGTCATCGGCAACCTGCCCCAGTGTGGAGGCACGCACCACCTCCACGAACCGCGCGGTTTCGTGAGGGTTGTGCAGCGGCAGGTACGGATGCCAAAAACAACTTGGAAGTGACGGTAGACGGGCCCGCACCGCGAATCAAAGACCTTGGGCCCCAACAAATTCGTGTCGCATGACGCATGCACCGCGCAACACCTGGACAGGCGCGTCCTGACGCCGATCACACCGGTTCACTGGTCAGGGAACGCGGCCAAGATCACGTCATGAAATCTTCAGGGTCCACAGTGTCCAAGAAGTCCCTGAACTCCCGGACTTTTTGCTCAGCTCCCTCACGCGTGGTGCCGCTGCCGGAAGGCCCATCAGCTTCCTCGGGTTCGCGCAACTCACCGTCTCCGGTCATGACCAGCCCGGCGGCATCCAAAACAGCATCCGAGCACAACACGGGACAGTCCACCCGGGCGGCCAACGCAATGGCATCCGATGCCCGGGAGTCCACCACGGAGCCGTCGTCGAAGACCAGTGCCGCGTGGAATACCGTGTCCTCCACGGTGTGGATGCGCACCCTCTCCACACTGCGGCCAAACGTCTTGGCCACCTCCAACAGGAGGTCATGGGTCAGCGGCCGGGGCGGTTCTATGCCCTGCACGGCGAACACGATGGAGGTGGCCTCATTGGTGCCCAACCAGATGGGCACGTGGCGACGCCCCGCAGCCTCCCGCAGCACCACCACAGGTTGCGAGGACGGCACGTCCAGGCGTACCCCTGCAATCTCCATGAGATGTTCGCGTTGCATGCCGACTTCCCGGTTCTAGTCCTCAGGTGTGTGAGCGCCCAGCTTCTGCTGAACGGACTCCAACTGTCCCACAACCAGGGAGGCGTGAATGCTCAGGCACAGCTGCGTGATCTCTCCGGCCCGTTCACTGGCGCGACGTGATGCTGCTGGGCTGCGTTTGGCAACCTCCGACGCGATGGCCTGCTGCACCAGGCCGATCTCCCGGTCGGCAGCCTGACGCAGGGTCCGCAGGTGCCGTG
>NZ_JROX01000152.1:0-4017 GCF_000800955.1 Kocuria sp. ZOR0020 | reverse complement strand
GCCGGGGGGCACCTTCCGTACGGAAGGTGCCCCCCGGCGTCGTCGTCAGGAAGCGGAGAGGATCAGCGCTGCGGGTAGTCCCGCTCGCCTTCACCCACGTAAAGCTGACGCGGACGGCCGATCTTGGTCTCCGGGTCTTCGATCATCTCCCGCCACTGGGCAATCCAGCCCGGCAGGCGGCCGATGGCAAACAGCACGGTGAACATGCGCTCCGGGAAGCCCATGGCCTTGTAAATCAGACCCGTGTAGAAGTCCACGTTGGGGTAGAGTTTGCGCTCCACAAAGTAGTCATCCGCCAGAGCCTTTTCTTCCAGCTTCATGGCGATGTCCAGCATCTCGTTGTTGCCGCCCAGCTTCTCCAGGATGTCGTGGGCGTAACCCTTGATGATCTGAGCGCGGGGGTCGTAGCTCTTGTAGACACGGTGGCCAAAGCCCATGAGCTTGACGCCGTCTTCCTTGTTCTTGACCTTCTCCATGAACGTGTCCGGGTCCATGCCCTCGTTCTGGATCTGACCCAGCATCTTCAGAACGGCCTCGTTGGCGCCACCGTGCAGCGGACCGTAGAGAGCGTTCACGCCCGCGGAGACGGAGGCAAAAATGTTGGCCTCGGAGGAGCCCACCAACCGCACCGTGGAGGTGGAGCAGTTCTGCTCGTGATCAGCGTGCAGCATCAGCAGAACGTCCAAGGCCTTGGCCATGTCCGGGTCCACCTCATAATTGGCGGCCGGCACGCCAAAGCACATGCGCAGGAAGTTCTGCGCGTAGTTGAGGTCATTGTGCGGGTAGAGCATGGGCTCGCCCATGGACTTCTTGTAGGCGTAGGCAGCCAGGGTGGGGACCTTGGCCAGCAGACGGATCGTGGAGATCTCGATCTGCTCGGGATCGTGAGGATCCAAGGAATCCGCGTAGAACGTGGACAGAGCAGAGACCGCGGAGGAGAGCACCGGCATGGGGTGGGCAGAGCGCGGGAACCCGTTGAAGAACATCTTCAGGTCCTCATGCACCATGGTGTGCGTGGTGATGCGGTGCTCAAAGTCCTGGTACTGCTCCGGGGTCGGCAGCTCGCCGTAGATCAGCAGGTAGGCGACCTCAACAAAGTTGGACTTCTCCGCCAACTGCTCAATGGGGTAACCGCGGTAGCGCAGGATCCCGTTGGCGCCGTCAATGTAGGTGATGGCCGAACGAGCGTTGGCGGTGTTCACAAAGCCGGGGTCGTAGACCACGTTGCCGGTTTCCTTGAGCAAGGCGCTGACGCCGTAGCCGTTGTTGCCTTCGGCGGCTTCCAGAACCGGCAGATCCAACGTGCCGTTCTCGTAGTTGAGCTGGACGTTCTTGGCGTCGGTAGCAGACTCGCTCATGGATGTCCTCCGCGGTGGTATTCCGTGATCGTTGGCCCCTCAAGGCCTTCCGTGGGTCTCAGCTCACCCGCTCTGTGGGGCTGGGCGCTGAGGATGCGAGCGGTGGCAGGTACAACGGTGTATCCACCCCGCGCGTGTCTCAAGACACAGAAATCGCTGTGGTCCAACTTACTCGCATGATGGTTGAACAGGCCAATTTTCAGCGTTGCGCGTGACGTGATAAGCGCACACGCCGCCTGGTCTCAGACTCCGCTGAGCCTGGTCACCGCGGCACTGATCCGTTCATCACTGCCGGTCAAGGACACCCGGACGTAGCCGGCACCGGCCTCTCCGTAGAACACGCCAGGGCCCACCACAATGCCCAGGTCCGCAAAACGCCCCACCGTGCTCCAGGTGTCTGCGCCGTTGTGGGGGCGGCTCCACAGGTACAAACCTGCCTCCGAGTGCTCCACCGTCAGACCAAAGGACTCCAAGGCAGGCAACAGCTGTTCCCGGCGTGCCCGGTAGAGGGCTTTCTGAGCGGCCACGTGGGCGTCATCGTCCAAGGCAGCCTTCATGGCAGCCTGGACCGGGGCGGGCACAATCATCCCGGCGTGCTTGCGTGAGTTGACCAGGTCTTTCATCAACGCGGGATCCCCCGCCAGGAAAGCTGCCCGGTAGCCTGCCAGGTTGGACTGCTTGGACAGGGAGTAAGCGCTTAACAACAAGGAGAGATCTCCCCCGCTGACAGCTGGATCCAGGACCGACGGCACCGCTGAACCACCGTGCTCCACGTCCCAGTCACCCCAGCCCAGTTCCGCATAGCACTCGTCAGAGGCCACCACCGCACCGATGGCACGAGCCTGGTCCACCAGCTTCTTCAGCGATTCGGGGCAGCGCACGATCCCGGTAGGGTTGCCCGGGGAGTTGACCCACACAAGGCGGACGCGGGCGCGAACGTCGTCGTCGAGCTCATCGAGGTCATCGGCGGCCACGTGCTCGGCACCGGCGATCTGGGCGCCGATGTCGTAGGTGGGGTAAGCCACCGTGGGGCGCACCACCACATCCCCGGCCCGCAGCCCCAACAGCAGCGGCAGCCAGGCCACCAGCTCCTTGGAACCCACCGTGGGCATGATGTGCTCAGGGTCAAGCCCGGGCACGCCGCGGCGTCGTCCAAACCAGGCGGCAATGGACTCCCGCAGCGCGCGGGTCCCGTGGGTGGTGGGGTAACCGGGGGCGTTCGCTGCCGCGGCCAGGGCATCCTGAACCACCAGGGGCGTGGGATCCACCGGGGTGCCGATGGACAGATCCACCACACCGTCCGGGTGCTGCTGAGCCGTGGCCCGGTGAGGCGCCATGGCCTCCCACGGGTACTCGGGCAGGGACAAGCCGAAGCCGCGCGCCGAATCCGTCACCAATCAATCCTGGTTCTGCGGGGGCAGGGCAGCAATACCCGGGTGGTCCTTGCCGGTGTTGCCGAGCTTGGCGGCACCACCGGGGGAACCCAGGTCATCAAAGAACTCGACGTTGTACTTGTAGTACTCGGCCCACTCGTCCGGGGTGTCGTCCTCGTAGTAAATGGCCTCTACCGGGCACACGGGCTCGCACGCACCGCAGTCCACGCACTCGTCAGGGTGAATGTAGAGGGAGCGCTCACCCTCGTAAATGCAGTCGACGGGGCACTCTTCCACACAAGCCTTGTCCTTGACGTCAACACAAGGCTGGGCGATCACGTAGGTCATGGAACTCAGTGGTCCTTTCTCACAATCGGGTTGGCATCCATCCTAAGGCGTCACCGCCCGCGCCCAAGTTCGGGCGTCATGAGCGCAACACTGCACGCTACGGTGGGCTGGTGACTTCATCCCAGTCCCCCGTGGAACTGCTCCGCTCGCTTTCGCCCGGAACACGGGTGACCGTGCGATGGGCCCTACCGGCCGGGGATGCCTCCGGTAAGCGATACACCGATTCCATCGGCACCGTCGTGGGTCCGGGCCCGTCTTCGAGCCTCCTCCCCGACGACGACGCCTACCATGACCCCGGTCAAGATGGATCCCGTCCGGCGCAGAACAGCGCTCTTCCGGAGGGGAAGGGCGTGGATGCCACCGGTGGCGCCGATGCCGCTGAAGGTTCCGATGCCGCGGCGGGCGTTCTGATCCTGGAGACCCGCCGGGGCCGGGTGGAGATCCCCTGGGAGGCCGTCCGCCTGGCCAAGGCCGTTCCTCCCCCGCCGCCCAGGCGCGCCCCGCAAGCCTGACCGCGAGCGAGCCGATGATCCGCTGAGCGCCGGCACCCTCCCACCTTCCCCTTCACCCGCCGAGTAGGCCGTTTGATCGATGCTGACTGGGTCAGGGGCGATCAAACAGCCAACTCGGCATGGAGGTTGGGCCGAGCAGTCAGTTCTGCCGCTCATCTGACGCCCTGAACCGCCGAGCAGTGAGTTGTGCCGCCCGTCAGCGCTGATGGGCGGCACAACTCGACGCTCGACCAGCACCACCGGAGCAACTCACTGTTCGAGACGCACTGGACCGGCGACCTCCTCAAGACACAGAACCCAGTGAGCATGGTGGTCGTGAACCGGTGGGTCCTGGAAACCATGCGGTCCGAGTTCGCCTTCCACACACGAATAGGCCTTTTGATCGCCCCTGAGTGGGTCAGGGGCGATCAAAAGGCCTACTCGGCG
>NZ_JROX01000151.1:0-10068 GCF_000800955.1 Kocuria sp. ZOR0020 | reverse complement strand
CGCCCCTGGCGGAGAACCGCTACCCACACTCAGCTGTGAAGGCCCACTTTAGGTCTGGGATGGGAGGCCCGTGATCGTGGGCGTGACCGAAACCCGGCGTGGGAGGTCACCGGGGTCAGTGAGGAGATGATCGAGGAGTTCTCCACCCGCTCCCACGACATCGATGCTGAGACGGATCGGCTGATCGCCGCCTACACCGTCGAGCACCGCAGACGCCCCACAGCGACGATGATCGTGCGCCTGCGAGCCCAAGCGACGCTCACCACGAGACCCGATAAGCAGGTGCATTCGCTGGCTGATCTGACCGCCGGCTGGCGGGAACGCGCCACCGGTCTGTTGGGTGAGGACGCCACGGCCTGGGCCAGCCGCATCGCCCAACCACAGGAGGCTCCGTTGTTGCGGGCTGATGATGTGCCACTGGAACTGGTTGCCGAGCTTGGGCAGTCGGTGGTGGAGGTGGTGGGTGAGAAGCGCTCGACGTGGCGGCGCTGGAACCTCCACGCCGAAGCCTCTCGTCAATCCATGCAGTGGCGGTTCGCCTCGGTGCAGGACCGGGAGGCGATCGTGGGCATGATCGCCGACGCCGCCGAGAACGCCTCCCTGCGGTTGAGCCCGCCGGAGTTGGCGGCCAGCCCGGCTGCTTTCCGCCGCCCGGACGGGTCCAGCGTGTTCCGCCCGAAGCACTCGACCGTGTTCTCTTCTGAGACGCTGTTGGCGGCCGAAGACCGGCTCATCGAACGCGCAACCACCCGCACCGGTCCCACCGTAGGGCCTGAGTTGATGGAGGAGGTCACCGGCCAGAAAGACCGGGAAGGCAGGGTGCTCGGCCCGGACCAGGCCGACGCACTCACCCGTGTCGCGGTCTCGGGTCGGATGCTCGATGTGCTGGTAGGCCCGGCTGGTGCGGGTAAGACCACCGCCATGAACGCCTTACGCCGGGCGTGGGAGAAGGAACACGGGCGTGGTTCGGTCGTGGGATTGGCCCCGTCTGCGGTGGCCGCCCAAGTGCTGGCCGATGATCTGGGAATCCAGACCGAGAACACCGCGAAATGGTGGCAGAACCACCTCACCACCGGTGAGATGTTCAACCCTGGTCAGCTGGTCATTATTGATGAAGCATCCCTAGCCGGCACCCTGTCACTGGATCGGATCACCGGACTCGCTGCTGAGGCCGGGGCGAAGGTGCTGCTGGTCGGCGACTACGGCCAGCTCCAATCCGTGGACGCGGGTGGGGCGTTCGGGATGCTGGTGGCCGAACGCGACGATGCGCCAGAACTGGTCGAGGTCCACCGGTTTATCCATGAGTGGGAGAAGACCGCCTCGCTCGATCTGCGCCACGGCCGCACCCGCATCATCGACACCTACCTCGAACACGGACGTATCGCTGATGGTGATGCCGAGGACATGATCGATGCCGCCTACCAGGCATGGCGCACCGACCGTGAAACAGGCAAAGCCTCAGTGCTGATCGCTGAAACCCGAGACGATGTGACGGCTCTGAACACCCGAGCCCGTGCTGATCTGATCATGGACGGCACGATCACCCCGAGCCGAGAAGTGACCCTGACCGACCGCACCCAGGCCGGAGTCGGCGACACCGTGATTACCCGTCGCAATGACCGGCGACTGCGCTCGATGCGAGATTGGGTGCGCAACGGCGAGAGATGGCAGATCACCGACGTGCGGGACGACGGGTCAATCACCGTGCGTAAGCCCGGCCGCCGCACCGGGGCGATCGTCCTACCAGCCGACTACGTGGCCGATCACCTTGACCTGGGATATGCAGTGACCGCGCACCGCGCCCAAGGCATCACCACCGACACTGCGCATGTCCTGGTGGAGCCAACCACCACCAGAGAGAATTTCTACGTCGCCATGACCCGCGGCAAGGAGTCGAACAGGGCATGGGTAGTGCTCGACCGGCCCGACGACCACGCCGCCCCGCACCCCTCAGACAACGAAGAAGCCACCGGCAAAACCGTCCTCTACGGGGTGTTGCAGCATTCCGGGGCCGAGCTCTCGGCCCACGAGACCTCACCGCCGAGCAAGACCACTGGGGCTCGCTTGCACAGCTGGCCGCCGAGTACGAGACCATCGCCGCAGCCGCCCAACACGACCGCTGGGCCAGGTTGATTCGAGACTCCGGGCTGACCGCCGACCAGGCTGAGGCTGCCCTGACCTCAGAAGCCTTCGGGGCACTGACCGCCGAGTTGCGCCGGGCCGAGGCGAACCGGCATGACGTGGATGCGCTGTTCCCGCGTCTGGTCGGTGCTCGTGGGTTCGAGGACGCTGACGATGTTGCCAAGGTCATGCACTACCGGGTGGCCCGCGCCACCAGCCGGCCCGCCGGGTCCGGACGCACCCGTAAGGCTCCTGCGCTGATTGCTGGACTCATCCCACACGCCGCCGGCCAAATGAGCACCGAGATGCGCCAAGCACTCACTGAACGGCGCGAACTGATCGAGGCCCGGGCCGATGCGGTCCTGGATACCGCCATTGACCAGGGCGAGCCCTGGACCGAGGCCCTGGGCGAGCAGCCCATCGATGAACGTGGACAGGCACGGTGGCGGCACTCAGCTCGTACGATCGCCGCTTACCGGGATCGCTATGACATCACCGATGACACACCACTGGGTGCCCCGCCAGAAGTGGGGGCGCAGAAGATCGACCATACCCGCGCCACCACAGCACTACGACACCTCACCCCGAAGGCCGCGCCGGAGCGGGATGAGCCCCGGCGCGATCCTGTCGGTGTCGACCGCGGCGGCCCCACCCTCTAACCACCGGAGCTGCCTACGGGCTCGTGAACCAGGTACTAGAGACTGCGGGCTTGCTCCTGTAGTGAAGGGGTCGACGGGGTGATGGTGCGGTCCAACAGGCCGGATCTTGCGGGAGTGGACTCTTCGACGTGGCCCATGAGCTCACGGACATCCTTGGGATCAGTCACCACATCGGCGATGCCGCGTTTGAGCAGTTCGTTCGCACCTGTACTGGCGGCACTGGTGACTGGGCCGGGCACCGCACCGGCGCCTCGGTCGAGGTTACGGGCCTCGACCGGCACGAGCATCGCCATTGATCGGATACCAGCCTCGGTGACCACCGTGGTACCCGAGAGGGCGGCCATCAGACGAGTACGAGCGATGAACCGATGCCGAGTCGGTTCCGCTCCGGGTGGGGCTTCGCTGACCAGCGTGCCGAGGTCACCGATCCGGCCCAGCATCTCGGCATGACCCGATGGATACAGCCTGTCCACCCCGCCAGCCATGACCGCCACCGTGCTCCCACCAGCAGCCAGCGCTGCCCAGTGAGCCTCACCCTCGACACCGTAGGCACCACCGGCAACGATGATGTGCTCTCTGCGGGCTAGATCATCGGCGATCTCCCCGGTCACCGTCATTCCGTAGGAGGTGGCGGCGCGGGCGCCGGTGATCGTCACCCGTTCCTTCACGTCGCCGGTCAGCATTGAAGTTGCCCCGCGGGCCCACAGCACAAACGGAGCACGAGGCCCCAGATCGTTCAGACTCTGCGGCCAGTGTTCATCGGCGGGGATGAGAGCGGCGATACCACTGGCCTTAGCCTGCGCGAGGCGGTCTGTCAGATCGTCGGGGATGCGGGTTGCCATCCGGTTCCGCCAGGCGATCCCATCGGCCCGGTTCATCCCCGGCACCGACGCCTGAGCATCATCGATGAGTCGGAGGGTTTCGACACCGCCAACACGGGCCAGCACCCGTCCGGTGGGAGCGTCGTTGGGGTCCGCGATCATCGATAGCACCATCCGGGCGCCCCGCTCACCCCGGACTTGTTCTGCCAGCTGCACCATGATCTTGTGCTCCCTTCGGCGCGTGTGTTGGTGTGCTGGCAAGGTGCACACACCAGGGACACGGCTCCCGTGCGGGAGGTCGAGGGGTTCCGCCTGCTACTGCTCAGACATAGAATGGGGGATAGAGGCAGGTTCTCAACTCTGCGGGTCCCTCGGGACAGCCCTGTAAGGGGCACTCATACACGTACTGCCTCAGCAACATTTACGTGTTTGGAGGCCCGCCATGTTCCGACTCATCTGGTTCGTCAGCATCCACATCCGCTACTTCATGCGCCGGGTGATGCCGACCAACATCGTGCTCGACAAGATTCGAACCCGATCCGGTCTCAAATGGGGTGTGCCGACGATGCTGCTGGCGATCCCATACCTTTACGCCGCGAGCCTGCTGACCGTCATCATCCAAGACGGCGGACCGGGATGGCTGAATATCTTCGTACTCATCGCCTTGTGGTCGGCGTTGAAAATGCTCTGGATCGGCCCCATCAGTCTCGTCCTCCTGGTCCGCGTTCGGCTCTAGGAAAAGCCTGCTCGACGGTGGCCTGCTCTTTGCGACAACGTGCGGTTACCTGTCGCACAGGCTGCCGGGGTGCCGCGCCGTCGGTAGGTTGCATAGACAGTGTCTTACCTAGGTCCATGCCTGGTTTCTGTCGGCAGGGTGCGCGGTTGGCGAGCCAGACGCGCGTGACACGTCCCGCTGACGAGCTCCTCTGGCGACTAAACTCAGGGTTATGGCGGAATTCCAACAGGTGGCAGACGGTCGCACGACCAGTGTCTACCAGGACGCTGTCCGTCTCCTGCTCCTCTTGAGCGCAGCCTCTGAACCTCTGCGGGAGCCTCCTCCCAGCGATGCTCCCGCTGACGCTGTCGCAGTTCTACATTCGCAGGTTCTTCTCCAGAAGCTGGATTTCTGGCTCCGGAACCCCGATTACCTAGCGGACGAGCTGATTTCTCGTTTCGAGCGCGACGGAGATCACGATGATCTCAACCTTGCTCGACAAATCCTGGAGAGCGATGAACCCGAAGTTCGTTCTCACCAGATGCTCCGATTTCTGTTTGGCGCCTACGAACCACTTGATGAGGCTTTATCGGTTCTGCGTACGCCCGGCCTGGTAGTCCGCCGCAGGCAGGGCAGACCGCGACGTACGGCACAGCATGATTACTACCTAACGTTGTCAGGCAGGGCCGCCGCCCAGAAGATCGTTGAGACAGTCCCCGAGCTTGCGTACTACGTCGAGCGCTCAACTCTGGTCGCCGACCTCGCGGCTGGCCGCCGCGGGAGCGCACTGCGTGATATCCAGTACCTCCAGCCCGAGTACGCCGATGCCGCATTGGGAACAAGGATCGCCGGCATCGCAGACCGGGCGAGACAGCGCTTGCGGGACGTGTTAATTGGTCTGGAAAGGGAAGAGAAGTAGTGAACGAAGGAAGCAACACCCTCATCGAACGAATCTCTGATGCCTCTTCCTGCACAAAGGAGGTGGTCGAGCAGACCCTGACCGACTACGGCTTGAGTCTTACGACCAGCAACCGTCGCCACCGCAACATCCGCATCGACCGGCTACGAATCCGGGGAGAGAAAGCGGGGGAAATCGAGCCCGGATTCTTCGATGAGACTTTCACCTTCGAGCTTGGCGTCACCGTCATCGCCGCAGGCAATCTCCGAGGAAAGACCAGCATCCTTGAAGTGCTCACTCTCGTACTTCGAGGAGAGCCGCGCAGTCTCCAAGCCGATGTGCTGTCCTGGCTCACGGACGTCTCTCTCGATGTCCACATCAACGGGGAACCGATCAGTTTCCGTCTGTCTATGGAAGCCTCCCAGATTACCCAGGGCTACATTCTGGGAGGTAGTGCGAAGGATCTGATAGGGGCCGGCGGCTCAATCACCGCTGACATTACCGAGTTGGCTCGCGCCCAGAGCAACGAGGAGTGGGCCGAGCAAGTGGGCGGGTTCATGATGAATCAACTCGGACTGGACGAGATTCAGGTCTTCAACCGATCCCGAAACGACGATGAAGCTGGAATCATCAAGGCACATCGCTGGCCCGCTTACTTCAGCGTCCTTTATCCCCCCTCTGGAGCTGAGACTATCTTGCTGGGTGGCACAGCAGGGGATCAACTTCCAGTCAGACTGATGCAAGTGTTCCTTGACATGCCCGAAGCAACCCGGTCGATGCGTGTCCGGGCCTTGGCTCAGCGCCTCGACAGCGAATTCAAAGCGGAACAACGACGCGGTCGAGACGCCAACGCAGCGATAGCGAAGCAACTTCAGGATGCGAAGGATCGGCAAACCACTGCGGAGTCCCGCCTTGAAGAACTTCGTGCACAAGCACCCGCTCAGAGTCTTCAAGAGCTGACGCGGCTTGCGGCCGCAGCGGGTGAACGCGTTGCCTCCGCTAGACAAGTAGCCGACGCAGCGGCAGCAGCTTTCGCCGATGCGCAAGCTGCTCGCATCGCCGATGAAAAGGCGCTGAACGCGCTTCGCGAGTCGAAAGCAGCCAGCGTCTTGTTCCACGGCTTGAACCCTCAGTCTTGCCCGCGTTGTGAAACGCCGATCAGCGATGAGCGCCGGACCCAGGAAAATGACACCCACCATTGCGCAGTATGTGACAACGCACTGCTTGTCGAGGACGAAGACGACTACGCCGAGCGGGAACGCCAGTGCTCCGATGCACTTACCGCCACCCGCGCGGCAGAGAAGGCACTGATCGACGCCAAGAGCAGTTCGCACAGCGATCTTGAAGCCGCGCAGACGAACCTCGACTCGATAGATGCGCAGATTGCACAGGCTCAGGCCGCGCACCAGATGACTGAACGGGTTCAGGCGGAGCACGAATTCGCTGCGGCAGCGGCCGTCGTCGAAGCACTGCAAGCGATGGCCCGGGAAGATACTGATCCTCCCGACGCTGTGGTGGTTCTCGGTGCGGCGGATCAGCTTCTCCGCGATGAGATCAGACATGTAAGCGCAGAGCTCTACTCGGACCTCAGCGATGCCACACGTGACCTCGCGATCTTGTTTGGGATCGGTGAGCTGGAGAACATCAGGATCAAGGCGAACGGCAATATGGACGTCACCAAGGGTGGAGGTGCACGGTCCAGCTTCAGCGCTCAAAGCCCCGGCGAGCGCCTTCGCCTGCGCTACGCGCTGGTAGTTGCGCTACTGCGAACCGCGCGAACTCGCGGCATCGCAGGACACCCCGGCCTCTTGTTGCTGGACAGCCTCAAAGCAGAGGAAGTACAAGACGATCACGCACAGACGTTGTTGCAAGGTCTCGTCACCGCGGCCGCTGAGGAACCAGGGCTACAGATTCTCGTCACGACCGCTGACACGACGTTAGCAACATCAGTGTCAGGGGTAGCCGCGACAATCGTCCCGAAACCCCAACGCACATCCTTGTTCTAGAAATGAGACAAGTTCGCGCGTTCAACCTCCGAGGAGGCAACAATGTCGGTCGCTGAGCGTCTGGTCGCTGACCTCACCGACCCGCAGCCTCCTGCTCTAGACGCATTGGGGAAAATTTCGGAAGTAGCGGCCGAAGCGTATGAGCTCGCTGCCAACCCTCAAGCTCCACGCCTGGCCTCAGCATTCCGTGCGCAGCTTCAGGCCGGACAGTGGACCAAAGACCACGAAACCGCCTTCTTGAGATTCGTCAAAGGGCTGGCCCAGCAACGTAGCTACCTTGCCCTTCGAGAGGCAGCAGACGTTGTACTAGACGACGAACAAACCCTCGGCTTGGCAGGCCAAACTCTTCACGACGCTCTGCTGCCAAACGCCGAGATCATCACTGACAGCCCACTCGTGGCGGGCCTCCGGTTGGACATCGCACTCGAAGTAGTCGCGCGGACTTCGGTCGCTCCGTACCAGCTGCTTTCTCTGCTCACCAGCTCAGTCCAAGGGTACCCAGAGGACTTCGAAGACCCACTCGCACGCGCGATTGGCATCGCCGCCGACATCTGGACGAGTCCTGCTGAACAGCAGCGATTTTCCGCCACTCTTGCTGAACTGGCGGAGCGAGGTAGCGAAGATGCCGCTTACGAGAGCGCGGTGGTCCGGCTACGGGACGCTCTCACGGAACAGAACAAGGAAGACTTGCTCAATAAGCTCCGCACCGCACGAGACCATTTCGACGCTCTCGCCGGCCGGTACGATGCACGTGACGATGCTGGTGCCTTCGCTCAAACATGCACCGCCGTGATCGCTTTCGAAGAAGCGGACAGGATCGCGCTCGCAGCGTCTGCTCAGGCAGCCCGCACCCTGTCCACTCGCCGAGCTCTTCTGGTTCATGGCATGCATAACCGCCACCAGACCACTGCCCGACGATCAGCGGAGCTTGCCTGGACATCGCTGGCTTGGCATCTAGAGACTGCCGCGATAGAGATCGAGGAAGACAGCTTTCTTGATACCTGGGTCGCAGTTGATGCGCTTATTGCGGTCTATGAAGCCGATCGGCAACTCACCAACCTAAAGACCGTCTCCACGCTTATTCGACCCCGGCTCGTAAACCAGATTGCTCGGCGCAATGCGATGGCACATCAGCTCGACCGCGCGGTCGCAATCGACAGGAAGCGGTACGTCCCCGAGCTTCCGCAGGAAATCTACGAACTGGTCGATCTGGTATATCGTGCGCGATCAGCCGGACGTGAGCCTGCCGATGACCCCGAGGAGTCATCTCATGACGGCACTTATCTTGGAGCGCTCCTAGGTCCAGCCACCGTTGTCCTTGATGAGCTATCCGACTCCGCCCGAGCCCGGCTTGAAGAGGCTGCTCGCCAGTGGTTCGTTGGCACCTACGCACCTGGTCGACCACAAAACGAACTGATAGAGGGAATCGTTGCCCGTCTGATGGACGAATTAGAAGAGAACGAGGCATTTGTTGGCTCGACTAGAGCAAACTTCTCTCTCCTAGTCTTATATACGGTCAGATTCCTCGTCTATGTCGGCGACAGTGCGCAGCCATACACAAGCCCCATTCGTCCTAGCGATTCCACGCCACTTGAGTCAGAGTTGCAGAAGCACTTTCATCAGTTTCTTTGCGCAACTGATCTTGCCGGTCGTGTCGGCATGGAGCACCAAAATATCGCTGGGGGCCGTGCTGATGTCATCACGACTTTCGACGGTGCCCAACGGTACGTGACGGAAGTCAAGCGTGAACTCAATGACGCGGGTCGTGAGAAACTCGAGAAAGCATACCTTGCCCAAGCACTGGAGTATCAGTCAACTAGTCAACCCTTAGGCCAGCTGTTAGTTCTGGATCTCACTGACCACTCGTCAGGAACGCCCCACATCAACGACTCAATCTGGGTGACTCATCATCGAGACATTGAGGGTCGGGCGATGAGCAGCGCGATTGTCGCCGTCGTGAGAGGCAACAGGCCGACGCCCAGTTCGATGCATTGACTCATTGCGACGGAACTGCAGTCGCTAGTGGACGTTCCACGGAGGCTGGGGTCACGTCTCGTTACTCTAACTCAACCCGTGACGGGGTCCTCGTCCGCCTGGGCGAATCGTGACCCCCTGAGAGGCCAGGACACGACGAATCGTCTGCTGGCTCACTCCGAACTTCAGCCCCACCTCAACCAGTGTAGCCCCACCCTTGTACAGGCTCACGACCTCAGCGTGATCCTCCCGAGCTACACCCTTGCCTCGGATGGGAACCGAGCGACGCACCAGATGCGCAGCCGCAGTACGCCTGACTCGTGCCACTTGAGAGCTCCTGGCTGACTTGGCCGGTGTTGTCGCTGGTCAGAGTCCTGTGGCGGGGGTCGGCGACACACTAATCGGGTGGGTAGGGTCGGACCGTGGTGTTCGTGCGTAAGGTCCGGACGGCGTCGGGGGCGACGGCGGTGCAGATCGCTGAGCGCCGGGGCGGGCGGGACAAAGTCCTCGAGCACCTGGGCTCAGCGCACACCGAGGCCGAGCTGACCGCGCTGTTGGAGGCCGCCCGGGTGAAGATGCACCCGGGTCAGGGCGAGCTCGACCTGAGCGCGGGCGCGGTGCCGGCGGGGCAGTCGGTGATCACCGGCAAGTGCAGCGCACTGCTGTGGCACGTGCTGACCAGCGCGTACGCCAGGTTGGGGTTCGATGCCCTGGGCGATGAGGCGTTCAAGGCGCTGGTGCTGGCGCGGATCGTGGAACCCACGAGCAAGGCCGACTCGCTGCGGGTGCTGGACGAGCTCGGTGTGCCGCACGCGTCGCTGCGCACGATGTTCCGGTGCCTGGCCCGGGCCCAGGAACGCGGCTACCGCGACCA
>NZ_JROX01000150.1:0-21232 GCF_000800955.1 Kocuria sp. ZOR0020 | reverse complement strand
TGGAGGAACTTGAGCCGGACAAAACGTCCCCCGTTCGCATCCGGCGTCAGCCCCTGGATGCCGCCCTTGCGGAGGGCACCATCCACTACGTGGCTCTGGGCGACCGCCACATCCGGTGGCCGCAGGACTCCCCCGGCGCCATCCAGTACTCGGGTACCCACGAATCCACCAGTTTCCGGGAGACCGGCCGCGGCCAGGTGCTGGAAGTGGATCTGGACCCGGGTACCACACCGTCCGTCACAGCACATGAGGTGGGTCAGTGGCAGCACGTGGTGGTGCGCCGTGAACTCAACGGCGTCCAAGACTTGGATTCCCTGGCCCGTGACCTGGATGCCATGGACCCCAAGGAGAACACCATTGTGCGCACCGCGTTCACGGGTTCCCTGACCGTCTCCGAACACGCTCGGTTGGACCAACTCTTGGATGACCGCACTCCCCTGTTCGCCTCCCTCCAGCCGTGGCTCCGCCACACACACCTTGCGGTGGTCCCTGACGACGACGAACTCGCGCAGATCCAGTGGGGTGGTTACATCCAGGCCGCGTTGGAAGAACTGAAAACCCGTGCAGAGGTGTCTGGGCACGAGGCCCACACCAACACAACCCGTGACTCAGACCCCGACCTGTGGGCGGATGAGGTTCCAGCTGAGGATGATCTGCCGCCGGAGCCCACTCCACCTGAAGGGCACCAAAGCGCCCAGGACGCGTTGCGGTTGTTGATCAGATTCGCAGGAGGGGTGAAGTCGTGAAACTGCACCGCATCCAGGTGACCAACTTCAAGGGTGTGACTCAGCAGGAGATTGACTTTCCCTCCCAGGGAGTGACTGTCCTTGAGGGCCAGAATGAATCCGGAAAGTCCTCCGTGATCCAAGCTCTGGATCTGCTTCTGGAGGAGAGGCACACCGCCAAGACCAAGGCCACGCGTGCTGCCCGCCCGGAAGGGCGTGACGTGGGTGTGTCCGTGGAGGCAGAGCTGACCCTGGACGGCCAGCGCCTGCTTTACCGCAAAAGGTGGTGGAAGGAGGCCGGAGCCGAACTGCAGTTCCTGGCGGGTCCCCGCTCAGGCCACAGCCTCACTGGGCGTGAGGCTCACGACGCCGTCACGGAGCTGATGAATCGCAGCGACCCCGCCCTCTGGCGTGCCCTGCGGCTTCTGCAGACGGGGCAGCATTCCCAGGACTTCAAGGCTTCCGCTGGGTTACGCCGGGCATTGGAGGCCGGGGGAACTGCGGTGAATGATGATTCGGCAGCGCTGACCGTACTGGAAGCCGCCCGGCTGGAACGCTCCAAGTACTTCACCGACACCGGCAAGGAAAAGGCGGAAACCACCGCCTTGCGCCGTGACCACCAGGACGCCCTGACCGGTCATCAGTCTGCGCAAGCGGCCTTGGACACCATTGCGCGTGCCGTGGATTCTTATGACCGTGCCGTCGCAGAGGCCACCACCGCACGGGACACCTTGGCCCGAGCCCGCCAAGATTTGGCGGACGCTGAAGCGGCAGCAACAGCGGTGCACACGTTGCAGGCAGAACGGCAGCAAGCACAACAGGCACACCAGCACGCCACATCTCATGCCCAGGGCGCCGCCCAGGATCACCAAGAACGCACACGCTTGGTCCAAGAGGTGCAGGCCAGCCAACTCCAGCGCGACCAGCTGGAGGCATCAGTGGCCCAACGGCAGTTGACAACCCAGGCCAGTCAAGATGCAGCCCACCATGCACGTTCCGCCTTGACGCAGGCCCGTGGTGAACTACGGCTCGCGCGGACCACTGACCGGGACGCACAGGCTGCAGAACGCCGCGCCGCAGACATGTCACGTCTGGCCGACCTCACAGCAGTTGTGGCGCAACTGGATGAACTTCAGTCGGAGGGTGCAGCGCTGGCTACCCAACAGGTCACGGCCATCACTGCTGAACAGGTCGAATCCTTGGAGACCGCCCAGCGCGCCGTGGAACTCGCGCAGTCCCAACTGGATGCCGGCTCCGCGCAACTGACCGTCAGTGCCCTGGCGCCGGGCGTGCAGGTGGAGTGGGACGGTACAACCACTGCACTGGATCCAGACCAATCACGGCAGCAGCCTGTCACGGAACCAGTGACCCTTGAGCTCGCCCACCAACTGCGGATCATGGTGGAACCGGAGGACGGGCTCCAGCAGCGCCAGGCCCAGGTTCGTACCGCGCAGGACACCCTCGATTCCTTGCTGGCCACCACGGACGTGGACTCTGTCCAACACGCGCGGGAAGCCCTGCGGCTGGCACAACAGCACGCAACACACCGTGAGTCCTTGGACGAACGCAAGGCCTTGATTCTGCGTGGACGCACCGAGCACGCGGTCAGGGAGGAGACCAGCGCCTTGGCCGCGGCGCTGGAGGCCGCCGGTGCCACAGGTGTATCGGCCAGCAGCGCCGCCGGTGCTGCAGCGGAGTCTGAACACCGGCCCCCTGCTGATCAGCTGCGCGCGGCGGTGGAAGCCGCGAGCGCGCAACTGGAATCAGCCCAGGATGCCACCGCACGGTGTGAACAGGCGTTGCAGCAGTCAGAGGCCCAGGAGCACAAGGATCAGCTGGCGTTGACGCAGGTGCGCACGGAGCTGGCCAACTCTGAACAAGTTCACACCTCGGCTCTTGATCGCCTTTCGGAAGCACGCTCCATGATTTCGGATGACGATCTGGTGCAGGCACGATCGGAAGCTGACCAGCATCTGACTGAGGCCACCGCCAACCTTGAGCGTCTGAACGCTGCCTGGACCTCCAGCGATGCCGACAACGTGCTCCAGTTGGCGCGCGGCAGTCGGACCCGGGTGGACAACGCCCAGAAACGCCTGGATGAGGCCCGCGCTCAGCAGTCCCGAGCCGAAGGAACGTTGGAGGGTCTCAATCGTGACGCCGTTCAACGTGAGTACGACTCCACCCGGACCCGGGTCCTGACCAGTGCCGAGGAACTGACCACTCACTTGCGCCGCGCCGCAGCGGCCAAGCTCCTGGCGGACACCCTGGAACGTCACCAGGCCGAGGCACACCGGCGATACAACGCACCGTTTCGCCGGCAACTCGAGTTGCTGGGCCAGAGAGTGTTCGGCTCCACCTTTCAGGTGGAGCTCTCCGATGACCTGACAGTCACCCGCCGCCATCTCCACGGCACCTGGCTGGAAGTGGACGCGTTGTCAACGGGCGCCCAGGAGCAGTTGGAGGTCTTGGTTCGGCTGGCCATCGCATCCCTGGTGGACCCAGAGGACGGCGTACCCGTGGTGTTGGATGACACGCTGGGGCACACCGACCCCCGCCGTCTGATCAGTTTGGCTGGAGCACTTGAAACCGTGGGCTCATCCGCCCAGGTGATCGTGCTGACGGCCACCCCTGATCGATTTGGTGCTCTGAGCGCGGCCAAAACCGTCAGGATTCAGGAATCGCCGTGAGTCCTGCCCGAGCTCAGGGCTGGCACAGTCCTGCCCTGCGCACAGGGCAGACACAATGGGCTGGTGATCAACTCAGTTCTGCAAGGTGCCGATCTGGTGCTCGGAAAGAGCAGCCTTGGCTTCGTCGTTGTTGCCGTGCTGGCCGGCAAACGCATCAGTGGCATCCGTACCGCACAGCTGGGTGATGGCCCGCTGGCCACCGGGGTGTTGAGCCACCCAGTCGGTCAGGTCATAAACGTTGTTGTCCACCGCAGCCCAGCAGTCTGACTCGGTGGAGTGCTCCTGGACCGTGGCCAGGGAGTAGGTCTCACCTGATGCCGTGGTGGAGGTGGCGGATGCGGCGTCTCCGGCGGCTGCACCTTCGGCTCCCTCATCTGATTCCTGGCCGGACTCCTCGCCTTCGTCGTCGTCGGAGTTCTGGGAGGAGGTCGCGCTGGTGGCTGAGGCCCCCATGGTGCCGCCCCAGGCGGCCTGGGCGCCGGAATGCCCGGTGAGCACGGAGAGCACAATCACGGCCACGGACAGCAGCGCGGTGATGAACCCGACTACCGTGGCAGCGCCTCGTCCTGGCCCCCGGTGGGTCTGCGGATTGCGTTCACCGGTATCAGCGCGCTTGGAGAGGAACAGCCACAGGGCAGCCATGCCAAAGAAGATGGCCGAGACCACCATGAGCCAGTCGGCCCACTGCGCATGCGTTTCCGGCTCCCCCACCACACCGGCCAGGGCCTCACCGGATTCCTTGGACACGAATGTGGCCACCACCCCCACAAACGCCACGATCACGGCCAGACCCAGGAAACGACGTCGTACCGCGGGAATGAAAGCGGCCAGCAGCAGAACCAGGGCGGCCAGCGGCAGCAGGACCACGGCAAAGTGCACCACCAGCGGGTGCAGGGGCAGATCTCCCACGGTGGAAAAGACGTTGGATTCAAGCGGCATCTGAATGTGCATGCCGCACATGCTAGGGCAGCTGATGACACATCAATAACCAAATGGCATGCCCCGGAGCATTCCCCCAAGAGATTCACATTAATGAGGTGAGGGTTGCCTGACCTGCAGATTCAAACGTAGAGCCGTCCGTCACAGCCCACGGGAGTAAGTTTTGGTGCCATGAACACCCACCAGCCGGAGCATCCATTCGGTGTCAGCCATTGGGCCACCACGCGGGATGGTCGATCGCTGCACTACATGCTGCGAACACCGGACCCGCAGTCTGCCCACCGTGGCCCCGCGAATCCCGTGACCGTGGTTTTTGAATCCGGGATGGGTTTTTCCCGCAACACGTGGGGCTTGGTCAGCCCGGCCGTCCGCGGGTGTGCGCGGACCGTGGTGTATGACCGTGCGGGTTTGGGCCACAGCCAGGATTCCTCACGACGACGAACCCTGGGCCAATTGGCAGATGACCTCAGTGACGTGCTGACCGCCCTCGGCCCGGGCCAGTACCTACTGGTGGGGCACAGCTGGGGCGGCCCGATCCTGAGGACCCTGGCCGCGCGCGATGATCACCGCCTGGTGGGTTTGGTGCTAGTGGATCAAAGTGACGAACACTGGGCCACGGACATCCGGCCCGATCCGGTGTGGCAGCGCACGCTCATGCACTGGATTCTCCCGGTCTTGGCCGCCACCGGGGTCTACCGCGCATTCGGGTCCCGGCTCTCCCCGGGCCGCCATCAGCCTCCTGCCGTGGCCAAAGACCACGCACGCGAGGACTTCACCTTGCGTGCGGCCCGAGCTCTGGTGCTGGAGGACCGCCCCTACACCCAGCAGATGCAGCTCCTCCACGGGCGTTCCCCTCAACTGGGTGACTACCCCGTGGTGGTGATCTCCGGAACCAGGACCACCCGGATTCCGGTCCTGGGCCGGCTGCGCAAAAAGCTCAATCAAGCCCACCAGAGAACGGCAGCATCAGCACCCAACGGCACCTATGTGGAAGCACCCGCTTCCCTGCACCACGTGATGTTCACGGACCCGCAGGTGATCATCGATCAGATCCACCGGATCCTGGGTGTCCATCAGTCGTAGTGCACATCAACTGACCGCTCCAGGGCAGGCTTTGCCTGGTCAGGGTCGCACAAGATGAGGGTCTTGCCAGGCCGACGGACCGTAGATCACGTGTGCCCGCCGCATGACCTCCACCACGTCGATCTGACGGGCGCCACAGCTGATGGGCAGAGCATGGACCTCATCTCCTGAGGCGGAATCCGTCCTGCGCATGGCCTCCATGCGTTCACCGAACCTGCGCCGTGACGTCAGCTCGGCCTCCGGGGTCAAGGTGTAGCAGGCCAGCATGGTTGATGCCGACGGCCTGAAAACCCCGATCCACCGGATCCAGATTTCATTGACGTCCATCCACCGCACCATGGGCATGGTTCTCCTGCCGGCGGAGGTACGTGTTTCCAGGAAAAAACCACCCTGGGTGATCACCAAGCGGTGTCTGGTCCGCGTCTTGAGCACCGCAGGTACGCAGGCGATACAGGAAGCGGTCGCCATGACCAGTGCCAGCCACAGCGCGGGTTCCCGGGTGGCGGTTTGGAATCCGCCGGAACCGATCACAACGGCCACCACAAGTGCTCCAAAAAGTACCGCGACCATCACCAGCAGAATCAGCGTGAAGAATTGCCGGTGGCGCGTGGCACCGAAGGACACCCGCCCACCACGTTCCAGCTGGTCCATGGCCTGTTCCACCACACGGGCGTCACTGCGCGGCGCTGGAAATCGGCGTACCCGCGGACGTCTGCCACCACGGCGGCCCGGCGCCTGGCGACCTCCCGCGCCGAGACTTTTTTCATCAGGCGGACGGCCGGGGAGGAGTCGGTCATGCCTGCGATCTGGGCTTCGTAGCCCATCACCCCCACCAGCCGAAACGGAGGTCCCTGGGTGCTCAGCTGAGCAATGTGTTCGACGGCGCAGCGGGCATGCTCCGGTGTCCGCAACGGCGAGCGCCGGGCGCCCAGATCAGCAGGACCCACGCGTAGGGAACAGTCCATGTCCAGGCACAGGCGAATGGTGGTACTGCGCCCCCGGCGTGTGGCTGTTGGGCCACGCCAGCTGATCCGGGTGGTCCACCATGAGTGTGATGGCATGGGCCAGATCAGGGTCTGCGGCCAGTTCCTTCAGCGCGGTGCGCTGGGCCGTCGGGTAGGCCACCACGACGTCGTCGCTCACCCCGGTGCGTACCAAGTGAATGGCCTCGGCCAGGGAGTAGGCCAGGATGCCGTGGAAGCCGGGGCGTTGCAGGACCCGGCGCAGAATTGCGGTGCAGCGTACCGATTTGCTGGCCACGCGGATGGGCACGGACCCTGCGCGGCGTACCAGGTCATCCGCATTGGAGTCCAAGGCATCCAGGTCCACCACAGCCACGGGTGCATCTGATGCGCGCTGTGGCGATGTTGCCGAGTCCGGGTGGTCCAGGGCGCGATCGAGTGCACTGTCCAGGCGGGCAAAGAACTCCGCCTGCGGGATCATGGTTTGTGGGGGCACACCAATCTCCTGAGCAGCGTCGTCATCTAGGGCGCGTGATGGGGCCCACACGGCGGGTCCAAACACCAAAATAACGCCGAGTAACCAGCTGGACCCACACCTTCATGGCAACTGATGGTGAACCGTGTCCAAACCCAACCACGCGGCCATGCGCTGCAAGTGACTTTCCAAGGATTCGGCCGCAGCCCGTGGGGCATCTGGCTCCCAGGTGCAGCGCTGAAGCAACAGAATCTTGGCCTGGCGATCCGCTTTGAGATCCACCCGGGCCACCAAGCGGTCCCCGTAGAGGAAGGGCAACACGTAGTACCCGTGCACACGCTTGTGAGCGGGCGTGTAGATCTCCAACCGGTAGCGCATGCCGAACAGGGCCTGAGTCCGCTCTCGCTGCCAGATCAAGGAATCGAAGGGGCTCAGCAGCGCTTCCACATGTGCTTTGCGGGGGCGGCGTGCCGTGGCGTCCAGGTAGAGGGGGCCCTTCCAGCCATCGACTTCCACGGGCTCCACTTCACCGTCAGCCACCAACTGTTCCAAGGCCACAGCGGATTCTGCTGCGCCCAGCCGGAAGTAGTCCCGGAAACAGGCCGCGCTGCCAATGCCGTGGGCCCGGACCGAGGCTTTCATCAACTGGTAATGAGCTTCCTGGCTGTCCAGGCCTTGGCCCGTGGGCAGGATCTGACGTGCAACCACGTAACGACGCTCAAACTGTGCCGTCCGCCCTGCACTGGTGATTTCCCCGGCCCAGAACAGGTATTCCAGTGCGGTTTTGACTGCTCCCCAGTTCCACCCCCAGTGCTCCCGGGCCGATGGGAGGTCCACTGCCATGGCTGCATCCAGCTCCTTGGGCGTGATGGGACCCCGCAATCGTGTTTCCTCCAGGACGGCCTGCACCAGTTCCGGCTGGTCCTGGTGGATTCGGCGCATGCTGCCCCAGGCCTGGTCCTTGGCGCGGTCCATGCGGAAGGTCAAGAGCGGCCAGGTCTCAGCTTTGATCAAGCTGGCTTCATGCGCCCAGTACTCCACCAGGCTCCGCGGCGAACGGTCCCGCATGCGATCCAAGCGCTCGGTGTCATACGGACCCAGCCGGGAGTAGAACGGCAGGTAGTGGCTACGGGAGAGCACGTTGACGGAGTCGATCTGCACCACTTTGACCCGGTCCATGACCCGGTTGAGATGGCGGGCAGTCACCGACCCCGGTGCGGGTTGTGGATCCAGAAACCCTTGAGCCGCCAGGGCGATTCTGCGCGCTGCCGGGAGTGACAATCGCGGCAATCCGCGCTGATCCACCAAATGCTGGGTCACAGCTGCCCCTGTTCTGCGAGTCTTGTTATCAGGCCCCGTTGGCCCCCGGACATCACGTGTGCATGGGCAACCCCTGCCACCGGGCGTAGCGCTCTGACCGCTTTCCGTGCCGTGACAACACACCACGTCAGTTCCACCACCGTGTGGGTGGTGGACTCATCACCGTAAATCACCCGCCACAGACCGTGTCCTTGCAGGTCCCCCGTGACGTCAATGTGTGCCACCCAGGGATGTTCGACGTCGCAGATGTGGATGGTGAACCTCAAGCGATAACCCACGGGGCTGGCCACCAGAACTTGAGCCCTGGTGCCTGCACCATGCGGCACATTGCCTGAGTCCAGCACCGTCACATTCGTGACCCCGGGCCACCATTGCGGCCATGCACCCACGTCAGCCAGGACCTCCCAGACGCGGGCGGCTGATGCCGGCAGCTGCCAGCGAGTCTGGAAGTGAAAGGGGCGCGACTGTCCCGGTGCGGGTGGGGTGTGAGTGTGTGGCATGTGTTCACCCACCCTATGGCGCCGGAACCGCGGGGAGGAACAGGCAGGGGCACGACGCCGTCGACGTCGTGCCCCTGCCTGGTGAGCTACTGTCCCCCGGCTTCAGTAGGTCCCGAAGTTCTGGGTGGCGTAGACGTATCCGTTGCTCGATTCAGCCAGGCTGAAGCCAATGGAGTTGAGCTCCGGGTTCATGATGTTGGCGTGGTGACCGGGGCTGTTCATCCAGAAGTTGTAGAAGTACTGGGCAGTCTCCTGGACGGACTTGCCGGAGGTGACGTCATAGGAAACGTTCTCCGCCATGTTGGTGGAGCCGGTGGCCAACGTCTGATCAATGAACGTGGGGCTGTGGCTTGCTGCGTTGTTGGCCGCCATCTGCTGTGACCACCCGCTGGCAATCCCCGTCAGGTCGGCGTTGCTGCTCAGCGGAGACAGACCCGCTTCCGCACGGGCCTGGTTGAGCATGCCCAGCATCTCCTGCGCCACCTGGTCAGAGAACGACGACGACGACGCATCTCCACCCTCGGTCGCAGTGGACTGCGTGGTGACGGTGGACGCGTCAGCGCCAGAGGGAGCCTGGGCATCAGTGGGAGTCTGCGCACCGTTGGAAGCCTGCTCCCCAACGGAGGTCTGGGCAGAGCCGCTGTCCTGCTGAAGGGAGGAGGAGAAGCTCGAGGAAGGAGCGTGGCCTTCGGAGCCGAAGCAGTCGGCGGCGGAGGCAGGGGCAGCAGCTGCGCCAGCCAGTGCCAGGACGGCTGCAGTGGTTACCAGGGTCTTCTTCATGGCGAGTTCCTTCGCGATTCACGGTGGACACCGGCAGTGCCCAGACTCGGCACGTTGCCAAGACGCGGAAGAACGTACGGATGCTCGAAGCCCTGAATCAACCCAGATCAGCGCCGCTGCGTTACCGAACCGTGATTTTTTCGTTATCTGAACGTTATCTGAACGCAGACTTTGAGGCCCCGTTGCCCACCATGGCGCGGATCGTCGGGCGTTCACCGGCCAGCAGGCGCTGATTCCTGGGAAAACACCTTGAAATGTTGACGCATCACGAAAATTGAGGATTTCCGGGAGGCCCGCTGAACGCCACCCCGACGCCAGCTGACCGGTGAGCGCGCCGCGATGCGCCACGTGGACCTCCCGCTCAGACAGTTATCCACAGGTGCCACAAGACTGATGCCGTGGTTGCACCGTGGGACGCAGCATGGAGACATGAGCTTCAACGACCTCCCTGAAAACTGGACCTTGCTTCCGCTGGACACACCTGGCCTGGCGGCCGACGTCGTCGATCTGGTTCTGACCATCGCCGATCGTCACCAGAACTGCCTGCTGGTGGAGATGTGCAATGCCGACGGCATTGGCTACCCCTCCCCCATCAAAATTCCGCACCTGCACTGGACCTGCAGTGCCGGCGAGCGGGAGGAGATCATGACCTCGCTGGCCCAGGTGGCTGCGCAGTTCCCTCAACCGGCACCCAACGTTCTGCTGGCACTGTCCTCACCCCACCCGCTGCCAGAAACCGTGGTGGACGCGTGGCACTCCACGGCTCAATCCGCCCTGAGTGACGTGAACTGCCAGCTCCTGGGCTTCTACACCAGCACCCCGCAGGATGTGGTGGAGGTCTCCGCCTGAAGTTTCGCAACCCTTCCCAAGTCAGACCAAGGGCCGGTGCACCTCACGGTGCACCGGCCCTTGCATGGAGGGGAAGTGACTCAGGCGTCGTTCTCCGTGGTTTCAACCGGGCGCGCGCCGAGTTCGTCGTCAAGACGCAACAGACCGGCACCGTCGTCGCCAACACGCTCCAGTCGACCGACGATCTCACTGACCGTGGCCTCTTCCTCGATCTGTTCATCCAGGAACCAGTTGAGCAGCGGACGGGCATCCAGGTCACCGGCCGACTCGCAAGCCCGGTACAGGTTGCGAATGGACTCGGAGACCTTTTGTTCATGAGAGAGGGCTGCCTGGAAGATCTGCACCGCCGTGGGAGATTCCGGAACCTCCGGGGCAGCGATGGCACCGATGTGGGGGTGGCCATCACGGTCCGTGACGTGATCAATGAACTTGTTGGCGTGCACGATTTCCTCATCCGCCTGATGGCGCAGCCACGCCGCCATGCCCACAAGGTCCTGCACGTCAGCCTCAACGGCCAACTGGCGGTACACCAAGGAGGCCTCGAACTCCATGGTGATCTGATCGTTGAACTGGGTCTCTAGCTCAGGTGTCAGCTTCATGCCTTCACCCTATCCAACGGTGCTCCATCACCCCAGGGATGGTGCCTGGGTGTTGGGTCGGTAGCTGCTGGGGTAGTTCAAAGCGGGGAGAGAACCGTACTGACGGTGCACCACGTTGTTGTCCAAGTCGCTGTTGTCCCACAGCGTCCACCGGTTGACCAACGGCTCCGTCCGACCCCAGGTCGACGGTCGATTAGCCATCAGGAGGGCGTTATGCGGGTTGTCGTCCTCAGTTTCGCCCGCTGAAGAAGGTGTGCGCTGGGCAATTTCCAAGGTGTACTGCCAGGACCCTCTCACGCCGCCGCGATCCGGCCAGTTGGTCTGGAAATCCGCAGAGCCCGGGGACGTGAAACCCGCAGGAAGGGTGATGGTTTGTGTCCACGCCTGCATGACGCGAGTGCCGGTCTGGGCAACCCCGCCCCGATAAGCAGTGTCTGTGGAGCGAATGGGCTCGCCCAGCGTCAACAAGGGGTCATTGACCTGCAGGGTTGGTCCAACACTCACTGCGGACAACGCCTTGTAGACCTCGTATGCGCGCAAGGTGATCACCAGACCGGAGGTGGGGCGAGCTTCCGTACCCACCCACCCCAAACGGAACACATCGCTGCCTGCTGCAGCCCCGAGGTGGTGGTGAGGGTCTGCCACAGAGCCAGGTCCATGACTTGAGAAGCGGCGTAGGCCGGTGCTGCGGTGGCCACGGCAATGGTGGGCACGGCCCAGACGGCACCGTTGAGGACGGTTCTGCGATTCAGCGCTTCCACGAGCAGGTCCATTCATTTGCAATCAAAGTCATGGAACAGTCAGACACATTTCACGAATCGAATCAATTCCTCAGCAAGGTGTGTTTGCACACCTCCTTCGTGGCTTCCGGGGGCGCATCGCCTGCAACTTGACCGTCACAGCTCCTTCTTGCCGAGTCGACCCTGGGAAGATGGTGGTACCGGATTCCCTGACTAATACCCCGCTGGGGCGGGTGGAACGGGAGTTCAATGACGGTAGGCAGCCACCGGGAGGAACACAGTGACCGCAACTCACGCGACGGCCTACGACGTCGTCCGCCAATACCTGGGTGCCCAAGTTGAGGCCATCAGGTCACGGGAGAACGCCGTCAAGGACAATGCCCCTGATGCCGTGCACAAAACCCGCGTGGCCACCCGCCGCCTGCGCAGCACGCTGCGTACTTTCCGCCCACTCTTCCATGCCGAATCCACCGAACCGCTGCGAGCCGAGCTGAAGTGGTACGCGGAGATGCTCGGTGGACCACGTGACGCCGAGGTGCTCAAGCAGCGGCTGACAGAAGCCTTGAGCGCATTGCCGCCAGACGCCGTCGTGGGCCCGGTGGGCGCGCGACTCTCTGCAGAATTGGACGCGCGCCACGCCCTGACCCACGCCGAACTGGTGCAGGTCATGGGCACGGCCCGGTATCGAGATCTCACGAAAGCCCTGGAGAATCTGACCCAGACTCCACCGCTGCGGTCACAGACCCACCATTCAATGACGGAGGTTCTGAACCCCCTGCTGACCGAGGCCACGCAGAGGGTTGCACGACGGTGGGAAGCAGCCCAGGCGGCCTCCGGGAAGGAACACACCGAGTTGGCCCATGAGGCCCGCAAGAAAGCCAAAGCCGCGCGCTACGCATTTGAGGCGGTGGCGGAGTTCGATCCGTCCTACAAGGACGCTGCCCAGGCATGGGAACAGGTCACTGAGGCCCTGGGAACGGGACAGGATTCCGTGGTGACGCGCGAACGCCTCCACGAGTTGCGCACTGCCGCTGATTGCGCCGGAGAACCCACGTTCACCTACGGGGTCCTGTATGGACTGGAACTGAATCAGCAGGAAGGCGCGCACAACCGCGGCGGGGAAGCAATACAGCACGCGTTGACGGTGTCCAGCCAGTGACCCTCACTTCATGAGGCTGATACCAAGCGTCCGAGACCCATAATGAATGCTCAATGGTCAGCACTGGAGAAAATGAGAGTCATGTTCAGCATTGATGGATCATCACCTGTCCCGCCATTCGAGCAAATCAAACAGCAGATCATCTCCAGTAGAGAGACCGGCGAGCTGCCTGCGGGTCATCACCTTCCGCCAGTCAGAGGTCTTGCCCAGGATCTTGGCGTGGCACCCAACACCGTGGCACGGGCTTACAAGGAGCTCGAGGCTGCCGGGGCCATAGAAACCAGGGGACGCAACGGGTCGTTTGTGACCGGCACGGAGGAATCCGCTGACAAGGCAGCAGCTCATGCGGCAGAAGAATTCGTGCTGGCCATGCGCGGACTCAAGATATCCGATCAACGGGTGCGTGAATTGGTTGACAAAGCCCTCACAACAGTGAGTTGAACCGGCCCACCGCGGTCGATAGTCTCGCAATCGTGTCTAACGAATGTCATCAAACTTCCGGAGTGTCACGCCGAACCGTTGCCCGCGGACTTGCCTGGTCAGTTCCCACCATCGCCGTGGCAGCGGCGGCACCCGCCCATGCAGCTTCCTCATGCATTCCCACACTGCGCTCCAGCGGCGGCTTGACGTACACCTGGGGAACGCTGGGCTCCTCGTCCACAACGCAGAACATGACGGTTGGTGCGCAGACCTACGTGGACAACCTGCCCGCAGGTGTCACTGTCACCAGCGTCACCTATCGGTGGTGGATCGCCAACCGAATCGGTCAGACTTCGACTGGACCTGGCGCCTTCTGGGTGGGCAACTCGTCCTCCAGCCGCTCCAGACAGAACTTTGGCGCCATGCCCTACACCTCCGGGACAGGCACGGCCTGGCGGAACACCGTCAGCAACACTGCCAATCTGGTCAACCAGACTTATCCGGACGGCGTCACCCGGCAGTCCTGGGACCTGAATTGCTCGTGGACCACCGGGACCAACAACACCAGCGGAACGTACACAACTGACGCTCAAGGATGCCGGGACTTCACCACGGGCCCATCGGGTCGGTTCGACGTTACCTACAGCGGAGTGGTGGCACCGAGCTCTTGCCCCACACCCAGTGCAACCATCCCGAACTTCAACACCATTGTGGTCACGCTTTCCAACGGTGAGACGTTGACTGCAACTTCGGCCAGCGACGGCGGGTCAACCTGCCGTTGACAATGGCTCAGAGCGAGTCACTCCCCTGTGCCAGGTCGCATTCATCCCGGTTGCGCTGCACCACACCCGACCTGGGCGATGCCGATGAGTGGGCGTCACACTTGATGCACCCCAGCACGTCGACGGCCTCCTGTACCATTTCCTGTACAGGAGGCCTCAATGAAGACCATGAGTTACACGGAATCGCGCGCCAATTACGCACGCGTTTTGGACCAGGTCACGGAAGACCGCCAAGCCGTCGTCATCACGCGCTCCGGCCACGAACCCGTGGTGATCGTGTCCCAGGCCGATTACGACTCACTGGTGGAAACCGCGCATTTGATGCGGTCCCCGGCCAATGCCCGCAGACTTCTGGATGCCATGGAGCGTCTGGAGCACGGGCAAGGCCATGAGCACGCCCTTGTGGACCACGACTGAACATGGCTCTCATCTGGGACCGTAATGCCTGGGACGATTACCTGTGGTGGGAGGCCCAGGACCGCAGAGTCCTGAAACGGATCAATCAGCTTATCAAGGACATTCAGCGCAACGGCAATGAAGGAATCGGCAAACCAGAGGCCCTCAAGCATGACTTTGCCGAGTTCCGGTCACGGCGGATCACCGATGAACACCGCCTGGTGTACAAGGCGGCCGACCAGGACATTCTCATCGCGGCGTGCCGGTACCGCTACGGGTAGTTGACCTCTGCCTCACAATCCTTGGCGCACGGATACGGCCAGCGGCCGCAAGAGACGACCCACCAGATCAGCCAAGTCGGTGGAGTCCGTGTACATCTCACCGGCCCGCAAGGAGGCGTCGTTCTGGGTCATGAAGGCAGCCATGCCGCCATCAACTCCGGTTGCTTCCAGATGGGCGGCAAAGTCGTCGTCGTTCAGCGCGCGGTGAGTGATGCTTTGTCCGGATGTCGCAGAGAGTTCACGGGCGAACTCATTCATGGTGAACGCCGTGCCGCCGAGTTCATAAATGCGGTTTTCCGAGCCACCTGACGCCAGGACCACGGCGGCCGCAGCAGCCAAATCAGCACGGGCAGCACCGGAAATCTGCGCTTCCCCAACAGCGTCAACAATCTCCCCCGTGGCCAGGTGCTGGGGAATCAGGCGCGTGAACAGCTCGTGGTACCAGGCATTGCGCAGGATGGCGAACGGAATACCCGAGGCTTGAATGAGCTGTTCGGTGGCGTGGTGCTCCGGAGCCAGCGGATTGTTGGTGGTGTCCGCATTGAGGATTGAGGTGTAGGAGATGTGGCCCACGCCAGCCTCTACGGCGGCATCGATCACTGTCTTGTGGGATTGGCTGGCACCGGGCCCTGACCCGGAGACCAACAGCAGGCGATCCACACCATCCAGGGCCTCACGCCAACCAGCAGGGCTTGCGTAATCGGCCTGGCGGACCTGGACCCCACGATCCGCAAGGTCGGTCACTTTGGCGGGGTCACGCACGACAGCCACGATCTGGTCAGCAGAAACCCCGCCTGTCAGGGGTTCTTCAACTGTCAATCGGCCAAGATTTCCGGAAGCACCGGTAAGTCCGATGGTCAAGGGGAGCCCCTCATTTCAAAGTTGATCCGGACCCTTTGGTCCGTTTCAGGTGAGACTAGCAGAAACGGAACGGTCGGTCCACATCAGGTAATCTGTGATCATGACGACGACGCCCACCCCCACCCGGAAAGACGCCGCCCGAAATCGTTCACTCCTGCTGGCAACTGCCGGTGACTTGTTTCGCGATGCCGGACTCGAGGTGACACTGAAAGACGTGGCCCGGCAGGCCGGCGTCGGAGTGGGTACCGTTTACCGCCACTTCCCCACCAAGGACGACCTGGTGGCCGCACTGTTCGCCCAACAGTTGGAAGCCGAGATCGAGCGCGCTCGCAAAAGTGTTGAGGCAGGAGATTCCTGGGAGGCACTGGTTGATTACTTGAAGGAGAGCATGCGCCTACAGTCCTCCAACAGGGGCCTGCGAGCACTCATGTGCCCGGCAGGATCCGTGTTCGACTCCGTGCGCGAGTGCAAGGCAGTGGTGAACCCACTGATTGATCAGTTGGTGAAGTCAGCACATGCTCAGGGCACGTTGCGCCCTGACTGCACTTCGCGGGACATCGCCCTGTTGCAGGTGGGCCTGGTGGGCATCATGGACGCGACCCCGGAGGACCCAAATGCCTACCGGCGGCATTTGGCGCTGTTCCTGGACGGTGTCCGGATGTGATGCGGTCACGCTGGCCCGCTTCCGCCCACTGTGCGGGTGGTCAGGTCCCCAGCTCCGGCATCGGGGCGTGATCGCTGACGCCCCCCGCGCCAGTCAGGCGCCTGGTGCCAACTGGGCCACGTAGGGCAGGTTGCGCAGCTTGTCCTGCCACAGCAGACCGAAACCCACCAGCATGTCATCGCTGTCCATCTGATGCGCAAAATACTGACGGACCGGGATCTCCACCCGCCCAGGTTTGACGAACAACGTTGCCACCGAGATTGACGCCGGATTGAACTGTTTCAGGTGTTCCACCAGGCGCTTCATGGTCCCACCGGACTCGATGGCATCATCCACCACAATGACGTCGCGCCCCTGGATCGGCACATTCTGGTAGTACACAATCGGCGAGGCGTTGGTGCGCTCCCCAAGCGTGTGAGGACACGAGATCCAATCCATGGCCACGTCAAAGTTCAGCTGCCGCACCAGCTCACCGATGTTCTGACTCATTGCCCATCTCCCAATCGTTCACAGCGGAGCACCTTTGCGCGGACAACGTTATCTGCCGACCACACCATGCGTTGGGCTGTAACGCACGTGCACGGTGCCGTCGTCGAAAATCCGGTGATCCGTCAATTTCAGCTCCAGGCGGGCATCCCGTGGGAGTGCAGGTAGGCCACCGCCCAGGACTTTGGGCACGATGAAGAATTCAAAAACCTCCACAACGCCCGCACGAATGGCGGGTGCCGCGGTGGTGGGGCCGAAAATTTCGACGACGCCGGACGCCTCCCTGGCAATCTCCACGATTCGGTCCACGGTGAGCGCCGGAACAAGGGCGTCATGGGTGGATGCCAGTTGCCCCGATGTCAGGGTTGACGAGGCAGCAAAGGTGTTGATGTTCCGCCACAGCTTGGCGAACTCCTGCTCGGCCGATGACCACTGTTCGTCAGAGGGCTCCGAGTGCCAGTAGCGCATGAGCTCGTAGGTCTTGCGGCCCAGAATCTCCGTGGACACGTGACGCATTCGCTCCAGGTGCGCGGCAAACACCGCCTCGCTGGGAGCACTCCACTGGAAGTCTCCCGAGGCATCGGCCACGTAACCGTCCAGGGAAACGGTGGTTGCATAGGTCAAAGTACCCACAGATCATCTCTTTCCTACGTCTGGTGCAACGTATTTCTGGCGCCGTGTCCAGGCTAGTCGCCGCCACGTTCGGCGACCCAGACAAGGCCGAGGCCTCGACTCCCCCGACTGGGCTGGCCACCTCTCAGAATCGGCGGGTGGATGTGCATGGCGCCTGCACCACATCACCCGTGGGTCCGTGAGTGGCACCGCAGTTACTCCGGGCTCGGCAGTCCCGCCCTTCCCCCGTTGCTGACGCGCTCGACATCAAACGTGAAGCCGTATCCGCGCAGCCGTTCCACCACATTGGTACCCAGAGCTGTGGCAGGCGTCAGAACCCCGGCTCGCTGCGGCAGGTCCACTTCGTCCTGGGCCAGAGCCAGTGCGGATTCGCCGAGCATGATCGCCGTCCCGTTGTAACCCGGGTCGTAGTCGGCCGCCACTCGAGTGCGGTAGCGGGCACCGGTGGTCGTTGTTGCGTCAATCTGCAGCGCGAATCGCCCATTGTCCAGATTCTCTTGGGACGGACCGGAGCCGGGCTTGGGCAGCACCCGGCCCATCAAGGCGCGCGTGGGTTTCCACCACATTCCAGCCGCCAAGCCTCCCAGCGCAACGGCTGTGGTGGCCGCGCGAGCGGCTCCGATCACGCCTTGACCCGTGTCGAACAATTCCTGGTAGCGGAGGCTGCGGCCATAAGACCATCCGGTGAGAGCGTTGCTGCGTCGGACAACCCTTGTGTTGTAGCTGGCCATCACGAACGGGGCAGTCCACCGCCCCGTTCGACCGTTCCGCTGGACCGGGACCTGTTCCACCAGGGCGCCCAGCCGACCCCGGGGCCGCCCACGCTGAGGAATGGCGGACCCGGTTGGCTCATTCTTCCTGTCCGGCGACAAGGCGTAGGGGTCGCCCACCATCCTTCGGATCTGCGGGTCCTGGGACATCTGCCGGATCTGCTCGCGCATGGAGTCGATGGTGCCGCCGCTGACTCCCCCACGCATGGATCGCACGTGCAAAGTGGTGTCCCCCAGCGTGCCTTCACCGTCCTCGGCCACGCGCAAGGCTGTCACCAGCACCCCTAGGTCTGAAGGCAAGGAGTCGAATCCGCAGGAGGTGACCAGGCGAGCTCCGGAGACCACGGCCGCCTCATGGTGGCGGTCGATCGCATCGCGAACGAACAGGACCTCACCGGTCGAATCGCAGTAGTGCGTTCCAGTCTCAGCGCACGCGCTCACCAGCGGCAGCCCGTACTTGACGTACGGCCCCACAGTGGAGATCACCACTCGCGTGCGGCGCGTCATGGCCAGAAGGCCGTCCTGGTCACCGGCGTCAACGACGACGGTGGGCCAATTTGCCGCGGAGTGCGGCAGGTCCGCTCGGACAGCTTTTAGGCGCTCCTTGCTGCGCCCCGCGATGGCGACGCGCACGTGGGCGGGTGCATGCCGGGCCAGGTGGGCTGCAGTCAGTCTGCCCACAAAGCCCGTGGCACCGAAAACGATCAGGTCGAACTCACGTTCACTCATTCCTCGACTGTAGCCGCTAGTGCCTGACGTGCCCTTGGTTCCGGGCGCAGAAGGGGAGCAGGCGAGCATGCTCATGGGTCTCCCCAACTGGTCTGTAAAAGCACCCACCCCGCCCATCCTCATGCGCTCACGGACTGCACCTTGGCAGTGAGGCCATGTGGGTCCAGCACGAACTTCTTGGCCACGCCGGAATCAAAGTTGGCGTACCCTTCCGGCGCATCATCCAGGCTGATGGCAGCGGCGTTGACGGCATCGGCAATGTGGACTTTGTCGTGCAGGATCGCCTCCATCAGCGGACGGTGATAGCGCATCACGGGGCACTGACCAGTGGTGAACGACAACGACTTTGCCCACCCCAGACCCAGGCGAAGGGACAGCGAACCTTCCTTGGCGGCGTCGTCAATTCCCCCGGGGTCCCCCGTGACGTACAGGCCCGGAATACCCAAGGACCCTCCGGCCTTGGTCACGTTCATCAGCGAATTCAGCACCGTGGCGGGGGCCTCCTTGGCATCGTGGCCGTGTCCGCGTGCCTCGAACCCGACGGCGTCCACACCACAGTCGACTTCCTCGACCCCCAGGATTTTCGCGATGCCCTCGCGCGGATCCTGAGCGGAAACGTCAACGGTTTCGCACCCGAAGGCTTCCGCAGCCTTGAGCCGCCCCGCATTCAGATCCGCAACAATCACGACGGCGGCGCCCAGCAACTGCGCTCCAACGGCAGCCGCAAGACCCACCGGGCCCGCGCCGGCAATGTAGACCGAAGATCCGGGTCCCACCCCCGCCGTCACGGCACCGTGGTACCCGGTGGGGAAGATGTCCGAGAGCATGGTCAGGTCCATGATCTTGTCCATGGCCTGGTCCTTGTCAGGGAAGCGCAGCAGATTCCAGTCGGCGTAGGGCACCAGCACGTACTCAGCCTGGCCGCCCACCCAGCCGCCCATGTCCACGTACCCGTAGGCGCTGCCTGGGCGATCAGGGTTGACGTTGAGGCAGATCTCCGTGCGCCCCTTCTTACAGTTCACACACCGACCGCAGGAGATGTTGAACGGGACAGAGCACAAGTCCCCCACTTGAATGAATTCGACGCCGGGGCCGGTCTCCACCACTTCGCCGGTGATCTCGTGCCCCAGCACCAGACCCTCCGGTGCGGTGGTTCGACCGCGGACCATGTGTTGGTCCGACCCGCAGATGTTGGTGGTCACCACCTTCAAGATGGCCGCGTGCGGCAGGGGCCGCCCCACGTTGTCCGGGTGGACACCGGGCCCGTCCTTGAGTTCAAAAGTGGGGTAGTCAATGTCAACCACCTCCACCTTGCCGGGACCCTTGTACGCGACTGCACGGTTGGTTGACATGAGGACCTCCCTGTCCGCGGGGCAGGAATGCCTTGGGTGGCAAGAGCAGCCCCAGTGGTCATCATGCTGAGTGATGCAGACCACAGTCGTCAAGGGTGGGTGATCGGTAGTGACTCCTGCGCCGATGGTGAGGGGTCCAACCGAGTCGATCAACCCAAGCTGACGCGACTTTCCGTGCACAACCACGCCCCGTCCTTGTGTATGAATTGCTGCACACAGTGCAGGGGCCACGCCTGTCCGCTTCCGTCAGACCGGTAGCCCGTGATGATGTCGCCCGTCAGCACGGCATGCTCGCCAGCAATCTCCACGGCCACGTGCTTCTCAATCACCTGGTGATAGACGAATTCCTGGCGACGCATGCCTTCCAACCAGTCCTCAAGTAGCTGGCGATAGCCAGTCATATGAATCAGAACGGCGTCATGGGTGAAGCACTCCCGCAGAGCATCCGTATCGGCTTCATCCATGGCGACCAGCTGTTGCTGCCAGTTCTTGAGGATTTCAGTGCGCGACTCAGTCATAGCGTTCCCTTCTGTAGGACCTCAGTCTCTACCACGTGCGGGCTCGAGCGGGCACGGCTGCGGTGGGCGTCCACCGACCTGAAGACGCGGGCGGATTGAGGCCCTGCGCAACGACCAGCGGCGTGATGGCTGCAACCTTGTCCTGCATTGCCCGTTGCTCGAGCCTGAGCTCGTAGTTCACCTGCAGGTTCATCCACAGTTCGGCAGACGTTCCAAAGTAGCGAGCCAGCCGGAGGGCTGTATTAGCGGTGATACCGCGCTTGCCGTGGGCGATCTCGTTGATCCGACGCGGCGGCACACCGATGACGACGGCAATCTTGTTCTGCGTTATCCCAAATCCCTTGATGAAATCCTCCATCAGAACTTCTCCTGGGTGGATTGGCTCAATGAGGTCAGGGTCAGTGGTAGTCGACCAGTTCGACATCTTCTGCACCTCCATCTCTCCCTGTGAAGTAGATGCGCCACTGGACGTTTACTGGGCCTTCACAGCTGAGTGTGGGTAGCGGTTCTCCGCCAGGGGCG
>NZ_JROX01000015.1:0-13366 GCF_000800955.1 Kocuria sp. ZOR0020 | reverse complement strand
GTGGCGGCGGCCGGCGTCGCGCAGAAGGGAAGCTGCCGTGGCACCTTCCCAGGGCAGCAGCACGATCTGGGGCACGGAATCCTTGTGGGTACCCACGGTGACCGTGAACTCAGCCAAGGCATCAATGGAGGTCACCGGCGTGTGAGCGCTGCCATCGCCGGCCACCGAACACAGCGGGGAAGATGCAAAGGCAGCCAAGCGCTTGGTGGTGCCGCGGGTCGGACCCTGGACGGATGTGGCACGCAGAATCACCAGTTCGGGGCGTGCAGGTCGGTCCTCGCGAGCGGCCATGCGCTGCAGCGCGGATTCGCCCAAGGCCTTGGAGAACGAATACGGGGAGAAGGGAGAAGTCCGCGCAGACTCGTCCAGATACGGGGTCTTGCCTTGAACCGCGGCCGAGCTGATGTGCACCACACGTTTGACTCCGGTGCGCTCAGCTGCCGCCAGGATCAACACGGGAAGCATGGCGTTGGCGCCCACCAGGGCATCCTGATCGGTGCCGTCAGGTGTGGCGATACCCGCGGCGTTGACCACAACATCTGCTCCGGCAAAGGAGTCGGCCAGATAGTCGATCACGGACTCCAGGTCCTTGGCCCGGCCCAGCAGATGATGTACGGTTCGGGCGCCGCTGGAGAGCCTGGGAGCCGATACAGCTTGGACGGTGTGACCCTGCGCTCGCAGTTGCCGGGTCACCGCGGAACCCACGAACCCCGTGGATCCCACCACACGCCATGCTCTGGACGTCACAGACCTTCTCCTCTCGGTCGGGCTGGGCAAATGCAGATGCCCACCGCAACATCGTACAGAGAACCAGATGACGTGAACCTCAAGAAGGCGCCCATGACCGGGTGCTAATCTCAGCAGTTCCGACTCTGCATGACGCATCAGGTACCCGTGTGCCCGTTGCAGGGCCGATCGGAGGATGATCTTCTCAAGGGACAACTGGATGGGGCGTGGTCGTGAGGCCTGAACCGCGGGTGACTGCCGTTGTGGTCAGTTACAACCGACGCACATTGTTGGAATCCACCTTGCGCGGAATCCTGGCAGGTTCCATGGTGCCACAGACCGTTGTTGTGGTGGACAACGCCTCCACGGACGATTCGGTGCCCTTCATCAAGGCATTCGCTGCAGAGCACGCCGCCACAGGATCTGAAACCACCATTGAACTGGTGGAGTTGAACCGCAACGTGGGCGGGGCCGGCGGGTTCACCGTGGGTATCGACCGGGCCGCCAACCAGTTGCAGGCTGATCTGATCTGGGTCATGGATGACGACACCGAACCCTTGAGAGAAACCCTGAGTGCTGCTGTCCACGCCTGGCGGTCGTATGACCCCAAGGGGGCACGCCGCCCGGCTTTTGTGGCCAGCACCGTGTTGTGGACCGATGGCTCGGAACACCCCATGAACTCCATGATCGAACGCATTGGAGCGGGTCCGGGACGCAAGCAGCGTGCGGCGGCTGTGGGTGGGCGCAGCATCCGATCGGGATCATTTGTTTCCTTGCTCATGGACGGGGATGCCGTCCGGGCTTCGGGTCTGCCCATTGCCGATTACTTCATCTGGAATGACGACTTCGAGTTCTCCACGCGCCTTGCCCGCTGGTCTGATGCCATCCAAGTACCGGCTTCCACCGTCATGCACCACACCAAGCAGCCGGGCAACACGGATGCCGACCCCGGTCCCCGGTTCTACAACGACGTCCGCAACAAGCTGTGGGTCTTCACCCGTTCCGCATCCCTGGCTCCTTGGGAGAAGGTGCTCTATGGGGGTGCCACTGCACGGCTGTGGCTGCGCACCCTCAAGTCTTCACAGGACCGTCGCACTCTTGCGGGGCGTTTCTTGACCGGCGTCCGTGACGCACTGCGCCCGCCGCGCAGCAATGCCGAGGTGCTGGACCAGCTGTGGACTCTCACCCGGGACCAGCAGAGCGCGGATCCCGTGCCTGCCGTGTTGCCGGAAGGCACCGCGTTCTCGCTGTTGATGCCGGTCTATCACGGGGACACTCCGGAGAGGTTTTACCGGGCCTTGATCTCCTCCACCTTGGAACAGGCCAGGCCCCCGGCCCAGGTGGTGATTGTGCGTGACGGGCCGGTTGCCCCGGAGCTACAGCAGGAACTGGAGACACTCACCCGGCGACTGGAACAGGCCAACCCGCCGATCGCCGTCGTCCGACTGGATCTGGAGACCAATGCAGGCCTCACCCATGCGCTGCGGCTGGGTTTGAGGCAATGCCGTCACAACATCGTGGCGCGCGCCGATGCCGATGACGTCTCCTACCCGCATCGCTTTGCCCGTCAGCTGCCGCTGATCGAGGCCGGTGCCGATGTGGTGGGTGCTGGCATGAATGAAATCGGCGACGACGAATCCCGGGTCTTGGCACGCCGTGAGGCACCTGTTGGCGCGCATGAGATCCGGCGTATTGCCAAACTGCGTAATCCGGTGTCACATCCCACCGTTGTGATGCGCAGGGATGCAGTCAACGGCGCGGGCGGTTACGAGTACGTGCCGTTGGCGGAGGACTACTGGTTGTGGGTCCGACTGCTCAAAGCCGGGGCGGACATCAGAAACATCGCCGAGCCCCTGGTGGGTTACCGGGTTTCCGGTGGGGCCTATCAGCGCCGCGGGGGACTGGCGGTTTTCCAGGCAGAGATGCAGTTGCAGGCCCGGTTGCGGGGCAGCGGCTACCTGAATTTCCTAGAATGGGCACGCAATGTGGTGGTCCGTGGCGGGTATCGCTTTGTCCCACGGGCTGCGCGCACACGTGCTTACCGCAACATGGTCAGTGGCTACCCCAACTCCGTCGGCGGCGATTCAACAACCGCTTGAGGGCATACCCGCCCCGGAGAGCAGCCACCGACCTGCGTTCGGACGGCAGGCATCTGAAGCGCTTGGATCTGCAAGATCCACATCTTGGCCCACACGGGTGACATGATTTGTGATCATGTCTGAAACCCTGTTCACGGAAGGACCCCCGCATGACGACTCCGCACGGACGTGACTCTGCGGGTCCTGCCACCGGGTCCCAACCGCAGGTGAGATCCGGCACCACCTCGGCTCGTGGTGGTTCGGAGTCCGAACGTCCCACCGCCTGGTTGTGGATCCAGATGATGCTGGACTCCGTGGCCTGGATCGCGGCCATGGGCGTTGCCTTGGTGCTGCGTTATGAACTGAGCATCCAGTTCATCAACGTTTCCAGCCTCCTGGCAGCGTGCCTGATTGCCGTGGTGGCTCAGATTGCCGTGGGCTATTCATTTGCCCTGTATCGCGGGCGTTATTCCTACGGCAGTTTTGATGAAGGCAAGCTGTTGATCGTGGTCACCTTGATCGTGACCGCCATTTTGCAGATCGTGCTGTTGGTGGCCGGCAGCACCATCGGCATTCCACGGTCCGTGGCCCTGATCGCCTTCCCGTTCGCAGCACTGTTCATGGCGGCCTTCCGCTACCTCAAGCGGATGTACCAGGAGTCCACCTCCAAACCACAGGCCAACGCGCAGCATGTGGTCATCTACGGCGCAGGTCAGTCCGGGACCTTCATTGTGCAGCGCATGATGCAGGACCCGGATTCGGAGTACCTGCCGGTGGCCCTGCTGGACGATGACCCCTCCAAGAAGCACCTACGAGTCTCCTCGGTCCCGGTCCTGGGCACCATTGCAGATGCTCCCGCAGTCCTTGCGCAGACCCGTTCCAGCATCTTGCTGGTGGCGCAGTCCAATGCCTCCTCCAAACTGATGCAGCGGGTGTCCGACGTCGTTGCCGGCACCAACACCCGCGTGATGACTGTGCCTCCGGTGCGGGACATGCTGACGGGATCGGGCACCAGCGTGGACATCCGGGACATCAGCCTGGAGGATCTGATCGGCCGGATACCGGTCGACATCGACGCCGCCGGCATTGCCGACTACATCACGGGCAAACGCGTGTTGGTGACCGGTGCCGGCGGTTCGATCGGGTCCGAACTGTGCAGGCAGCTGCTGGCCTTCGACCCGGCCGAGCTGATGATGTTGGACCGGGACGAAACCAATCTGCAGGCCACCCAGATCTCCATCACGGGCCGGGGACTGTTGGACGGCCAGGACACTGTGCTGGCAGACATCCGCGACGCCCAGAACCTGGCCACCATTTTTGAACGACGACGCCCCCAGGTGGTCTTCCACGCAGCCGCCCTCAAGCACGTCTCCCTGCTGGAGACCTATCCGGACGAGGCTTGGAAGACCAATGTCCTGGGAACGTTGAACGTCTTGGCGGCAGCCCGCGCAGCCGACGTCGATGTTTTTGTGAACGTGTCCACGGACAAGGCCGCCAATCCCACCACTGCGCTGGGGCATTCCAAGCGGGTGGCGGAGAAGCTGACGGCGTGGATGGCGCGCGAAACCGGCAAGCGTTACGCCTCGGTCCGGTTCGGCAATGTCTTTGGTTCCCGTGGCTCCATGCTGCCGCTGTTCACGGAGCAGATCCGCCAGGGCGGCCCCATCACGGTCACGCACGAGGACGCCACCCGATACTTCATGACCATCCCGGAGGCCTGTCAGCTGGTGGTGCAGGCAGGGGCCATTGCCAGTGGTGGTGAGGTGCTGATCCTGGACATGGGGGAGCCGGTTCGCATTCTGGATGTGGCCAAGCGGCTGCGTTCGCTCTCCGGTCAGGAAGGGATCGAGATCGTGATCACCGGGCTTCGGCCGGGGGAGAAGCTGCACGAGGACCTGATCGGCATGGACGAGTCCGATGCCCGGCCGTTCCACCCCAAGATCTCCCACGCCCAGGTGCGAGCCTTGAGCCCGTCCAACCTTGATCGCCACGTCTGGAAAGAACGCGGTGGGATGACCCTGACGGGCGCCATTCCCGTGGTGGGACCCTCCACGCAGCCCGCCCTGACCCAGTTCCATGGTGCGCGGGAGATTCCCAAGCGGCAGCAGGGCGGCGGATCAACCGCGAGCAAGGGGCAGGGGCCAGGGGAGCACCGCGCGGTTCAGCGGCCTGATGACCAAGAGGCTACGGACCAGGGGACCAGCGGCCACGGTACCTCGAGGCACCGGGCCGAGAATGCGGAGGGCCAGGCGTCATGACAGACGGACCCAGCGTTCTTTCCGTGGACCCGGGATCCATCCCCACAGTGGAGGAGCTCCAGCACCTGCTGGTCTTGGCAGTGACTTTCGGGGCCGCCGCCCTGGTGCTCAGCGTTGCGCTGCCTTTTGTGGTCAAGCCGCTGCTGACGCGTTGGGGGGTGGTGGACATCCCCAACGAACGTTCCTCACACACCCGCACCGTGATCCGCGGCATGGGTCTGGCGGTGGCCGGTTCGGTCATCACGGTCCAGGCCGCGGGACTGGCCACGGGTGCGGTCTACACGGACCGGTCCGTTGCTCTGATCGTGCTGGCCGGAACAGCGGCTTGCGCTGCACTGGGGTGGGCCGAAGACTTCAAGGGTGTCTCCGTACGTGTCCGACTCCTGATTCAGGCTCTGGTGGGTGGGGTGTGCTCAGCCCTCCTGATCTGGACCCTGGAGACCAGCCTGCTGTGGTGGGTGGTGTGCACCGGGGCCGTGGTGGTTTACGTCAACGTGGCCAACTTCATGGACGGCATCAACGGGATTTCCGGGCTGCACGGACTGGTGGTCGGTCTGCTCTACGCCTGGGCCGGAGCCTCCAATGACCTGACCTGGATGATAATTGCCGGTCTGGTGGTGGCCTTTGCCTTTGCCGGGTTCCTGCCCTGGAACCTCAGCCGCGGGGCAGTGTTTCTGGGGGATGTTGGGTCCTATCTGTTGGGCGGATCCATCATCTTGATAGCGGTGGCGGCATTTCTGGCCGGGGTGTACGTGGAGTACCTTCTGCCGCCGCTCTCCGTCTACCTGGCGGACACCTCTTGGACCCTGCTGCGACGATACCGAGCGGGGGAGGCCTGGTGGCGGCCGCATCGCCAGCACGCCTATCAGCGTCTGACAGACGTGGGTCTGACCCACGTCCAGTCCTCGGCGGTGGTGGCACTGACCACGGTGTTGGTCTCCGTGGTTTCCCTTCTGGGCCTGCAGCTCACGGGTGTGGCCGTGCTGTTGGCTGGGATCCTGGTCATCCTGATTCTGGTGCTGTACCTGGCACTGCCATGGCTGCTGGGCCGTGCACGACGCCGCACCGTGGTCTCCGGTGACAACCCCCAGGCATCCGCGGCATGAGCCGGTCGCACACCGGGCGAAAAATGTTGCCGGGCAATGTTTGGGCCAGGATGCTGCGGGTGTCCCTGCTGCTGGGGGTGACCGTGGCAGCTGTAGTGCTCGGCACTGCGTGGTTGGTGGACGGATCGGCCGCTGCAGCAAGCGTGGCGGTGGGTACCGCGGTGGTGGTGTTTGTTTTTGCGGTGTCCCTGGTGGCTCTGTGGTGGGCCTCCCGGTACCCACCGGCACTGGCGGCCATGGTCATGTTGATTCTTTACGTGGGTCTGGTGTTCGCTGGGGCCATCATCCTGTTCGCCGCGCCTGCGCCGCAGGGCCTTGAAGCTCCCTGGGTGGGTGCTGCCACGGTGGGGCAGCTGTGCGCTTGGCTCACCGGTGTGGCCTACGCGGCACGCCGCACTCGTCTCCCCATTTTCGACGTCCAGGCCACAGCCAGGGCGTCCAAGAGCACATCCGAGACAGCAAAGGATCAGATGTCATGAGTTCTGCCCACAACCCGCAGCCCAGGTCATCCGAAACTGATGCGATCCCCACGGGTGAGAACCCGCAGACTGGGCGGCGCAGACGCAGTTTGAGCACTGTGGGAGAGCTGGTGGAAGCCGGTGGAAACCGCGGCGCGCTGGGGATCTTGGCCTACCTGGTGATTGGGACGGCCTTCTGGAGTCTGGTAGGGTTCCTGCTGGATTACCTGGTGGGGACGCAGTGGCTTGTCCTGCTCGGAGCGGGCGTCGGCCTTGCAGCCGGGGTGACCCTCGCCTACCTCCACCTGCAAGCCGGACTGGGAACCAATGATGGTTCAGCAGCCGGTGATGACGCCCGAAACCGCCCCGCAGACAAATGATCATGGCCTTGAGTCGTGACTGCGCGGATGGAAGCAGAAAGGACCGCCATTGATCGTCGCCCCAGTTCTTGAGGGACAAGGCTTCCAGGCTCCCAGCGTTTCGGACATGCACCTCCCGCCGTTCTTCGAGATCGGCTCCTTCGAATTCGCCAAGCACACGGTGCTGATCTTCCTGTCGGTCATTCTGATCGTGGGCTTCTTCATGTGGGCCATTCGCAAGCAAGCGCTGGTTCCCTCCAAGGGCCAGTACCTGGGTGAAGTCGGCTACGGATTCGTGCGCAACTCCTTGGGCCGCGACATCATCGGTGAGAAGGAGTTCCGGCCCTGGCTGCCGCTGCTGTTCAGCTTCTTCTTCTTCATCCTGGTCAACAACCTGTTCGGGTCCATCCCCGTTCTGCAGTTGCCCACGTTGTCCCACCCCGGCTCGGCCTACGTCTTGGCCATCATTGCTTACGTTGCCTGGGTCGGTGTCGGCGTCAAGCGTCATGGTCTTGGGCACTTCATGGCCAAGATGACCATGCCGCCGGACGTTCCCAAGGTGCTCTACGTCTTCCTGATCCCGATCGAGTTCATCTCCAACTTGATCATCCGTCCGGTCACCCACGCGCTGCGTGTGTTCGCCACCATGTTCGCGGGTCACATGGCCATCATGGTTGCTGCCTCCCTCTTGGGCTTCTTGATCACCGATGTCGGTGGCATCGGCGGCATCCTCGGTGGTGCTGGCGCACTGTTTCTGGGCATCTTCATTTACTTTCTGGAGATCCTGATCCAGGTCCTGCAGGCCTACATCTTCACCCTGCTGTTCGCCGTCTACGTTGACGGTGCCCTGCAGGAAGGCCACTGACCCCTCGGCCCCACGGCCCCACTAGTTTTGGTCCGGTGCAAGCTGGATCGACCTACGGAGAACTTCTCCGAAACGTCAACCGCCATTCGTGGCACACCGCCCGCACAGGGCAGTACGAAAGGAAACACCAAGAATGGACATCACCGGTTCCCTCTCCGTCATCGGTTACGGTCTCGCAGCCATCGGCGGTGGCATCGGCGTGGGTCTGATCTTCGCCGCCTACATGCAGGCCGTGTCCCGTCAGCCCGAGACCCAGCGCATCATCCAGCCCATGCTGTTCATGGGCTTTGCCGTGGTCGAGGCCCTGGCCATCCTGGGCTTCGTGCTGGCTCTGCTCTGATCTTTCCTCACGGGAAGGTCGGACCAGGTCAGTCATAGAGAACAGGAAAACCGTCCATGACCACAAACATCATGGCAGCCAGCGAAAACCCGCTGTTCCCCAACGGCTGGGAAATGCTGATCACCACGATCGGCTTCGCCTTGCTGCTGTTCGCCGCGATCAAGTGGATCGTGCCCATGTTCGAGCGCACCTACGCGGAGCGCACGGAAGCGATCGAGGGTGGCCTGGCCAAGGCCGAAGCTGCGCAGGCAGAAGCGGACAAGGCCCGTGACGAGTACAACCAGCAGCTGGAATCCGCTCGCCTCGAAGCCCAGAGGATCCGCGAGGAGGCTCGCACCGAAGGCGAGAAGATCCTGGCTGACTTCAAGGACCGCGCCAACGTGGAGTCGGCTCGCATCACCGAGAACGCTCACACCGCAATCGCTGCTGAGCGCACTGCCGCTGTGGCGTCCTTGCGCAATGAGGTCGGCACCTTGGCCATCCAGCTGTCCTCCAAGATCGTGGGGGAGTCCCTGTCCGACGACGACCGTTCGCGGCGCGTGGTGGACCGGTTCCTCTCCGACCTTGAGCAGACTCCGACCGATGCAGGTGCACAAGCGTGACGGCCGCAGGATCCGACGGAAACCAGGTCAACCTGTCACGCGTGCTCGAGCGCTGGACCGGCTCGGCTCAGCCGCACCTGGCTCGTGACGTGTTCGGGATCGCTGCCGTGCTCGACGAGCAGGGCAGCCTCCGCCGGGCCCTGACCGATCCGGCTCACTCCGATGATCAGCGCGTGGCCCTGGCCTGGCGGATCTTCGAAGGACACACCTCCCGCGAAGCCTGCGAGGTGCTTGAGGCTCTGGTGCGTCAGCGCTGGAGCGGTGAAGGTGGTCTGGCCGACGGACTGGAAGCAGCTGGCGTTCTCTTGGCCGGTTCGGCTGCTGAGAACCGTGCAGGTGCCCAGGGCTTGGACAACGTCGTGGACGATGTCCTCTTCGCCCAGGCGCTGTTGGACTCCGATGCTGAACTGCAGCGGGCGTTCACGGATGCACGAGCCTCCAATGAAGCCAAGCTGCGCCTTCTGGACCGCATTGCTCCCTCGTTGAGTGAAGAAGGCCGCTTGCTGGTGGAGCAGGCCGTGACCAACCCACGCGGTGCCTCGCCGCAGAGGTTGTTGGGCACATTTGCAGACCACTTGGCAGCCCAGCGGGATCGTTGGATCGCCCGTGTGGTCACTCCGGTCGAGCTGGATCAGAACCAGGTGGAGCGCTTGTGTTCCTCTCTGGGACGGATCTACGGCCGGGATCTGAAAGTTGTCACGGACCTGAACCGCTCCTTGGTGGGCGGATTGCGCATCACCGTGGGTGATGAAGTGATTGACGGTTCAGTGGCAACTCGCCTCAACGAACTGCAGCTCAAGCTCGGAGCCTGAGCCACCACAGCACCGGACACGCGGGGCGGCACAGCCCCCAGAGTCCACCAGACGAATGAGTTGGTCATCGGCACGATGATCACCGACCAGGAAGCAGGGACACGAGATGGCCGAAGTGACCATCAATGCCGATGAGGTCCGTAGCGCGCTACAAGAGTTTGCAGCCTCCTACGACCCCGGTAACACCGAACGCAAGGAAGTTGGCCGCGTCATTTCCGCTGCCGACGGGATCGCCCGCGTGGAGGGCCTGCCCTCCGTGATGGCCAACGAGCTGCTCCGTTTTGAGAACGGCGTGCTCGGTCTGGCACAGGACCTGGACACCCGCGACCTCGGCGTCGTGGTTCTGGGTGACTTCCAGGAGATCGAAGAAGGCCAGACCGTCGAGCGCACCGGTGAGATCCTCTCCGTGCCCGTCGGTGATGGCTTCCTGGGCCGTGTCGTGGACACCCTGGGGCAGCCGATCGACGACCTCGGCCCCATTGAGGCCGAAGGCCGCCGTGCGCTGGAGCTGCAGGCACCGGGCGTGACCATGCGTAAGTCGGTTCACGAGCCGCTGCAGACCGGTCTGAAGGCGATCGACGCCATGATCCCGATCGGCCGTGGCCAGCGTCAGCTGATCATTGGCGACCGCCAGACCGGTAAGACCGCGATCGCTGTGGACACCATCCTGAACCAGCGTTCCAACTGGGAGACCGGGGATCCGCAGAAGCAGGTTCGCTGCATCTACGTGGCCATCGGTCAGAAGGCCTCCACCATTGCCTCCGTGCGCAAGACGCTTGAGGACAACGGCGCCTTGGAGTACACCACCATCGTGGCTGCCTCCGCCTCCGACTCGGCCGGTGTGAAGTACCTGGCCCCCTACGCCGGTTCGGCCATCGGCCAGCACTGGATGTACGGCGGCAAGCACGTGCTGATCATCTTTGATGACCTCTCCAAGCAGGCAGAGGCCTACCGCGCCACCTCCTTGCTGCTGCGCCGTCCTCCGGGACGTGAGGCCTACCCGGGTGACGTGTTCTACCTGCACTCCCGCCTGCTGGAGCGTTGCGCCAAGCTCTCCGATGATCTTGGCGCCGGCTCCATGACCGGTTTGCCGATCGTGGAGACCAAGGCCAACGACGTCTCGGCCTTCATCCCGACCAACGTGATCTCCATCACCGACGGTCAGATCTTCCTGCAGTCGGATCTGTTCAACGCTGACCAGCGCCCCGCCGTTGACGTGGGCATCTCCGTGTCCCGCGTGGGTGGTGCCGCTCAGATCAAGGCCATGAAAAAGGTCTCCGGCACGCTGAAGCTGGAACTGGCTTCCTACCGGTCCATGCAGGCGTTCGCCATGTTCGCCTCCGACCTGGATGCCGCTTCCCGTCAGCAGCTGACCCGCGGTGCTCGTCTGACCGAGCTGCTGCGTCAGAAGCAGTACAACCCGTACGCGGTCGAGGAACAGGTTGTCTCCATCTGGGCCGGCACCAAGGGCCACCTGGATGACATCGAGGTTGCTGACGTCCTGGACTTCGAGGCCGCTCTGCTGGACCAGGTGCGCCGGACCACCAACGTGATGGACTCGATCGCCTCCACCGGCAAGCTCGAGGACGACACTGTGGACGCCCTGGAAACCGCCGTTGCTGAGGTCAAGCGCGACTTCCGCGGCCACAACCGGGACAACCACGCACCGGGCCATGAAGAGCACCAGGCGCTGGATTCGGGCGATGTCGCCCAGGAACAGCTGTCCACCGGTGGCTCCTCCGCCAGCCGCTGAGCGATCCGCGAATCGTGAAGTCTCCGTCCGGGTGCCCTGAACCGGCACCCGGACGGTAACGAAAGGAAGCTACATGGGAGCGCAGATCCGGGTTTACCGGAACAAGATCTCCTCCACGGAGTCGATGAAGAAGATCTTCAAGGCCATGGAGATGATCGCGACTTCGCGCATCAACAAGGCCCGGCAGAGGATCAACTCGGCCTCGCCGTACGCCAACGCACTGACCCGTCTTCTGTCACAGGTTGTCACTCAGACCTCCGGGGACCACCCGTTCCTGCGCAGTTCGGATGACGTGCGTCGCTCCGCCGTCGTCGTCTTCAGCTCCGACCGAGGACTGGCCGGTTCCTACTCGGCCAACGTCCTCAAGAAGGCCGAAGGCCTGCTGGAGATGCTGCACGGAGACGGCCGCGAGGTGAAGATCTACCTGGTGGGCCGTAAGGCCAAGCAGTACTTCGACTTCCGTGGTCGTGAGTACGACGCATTCTGGGAAGGCGAGACCGACAACGCCAGCAGCGATCGTGCCCACGAAATCGCTGATGTGCTCCTGGAAGCCTTCACCAAGGACCACCAGGACGGCGGGATCGACGAGATCCACCTGGTCTACACGCGTTTTCACTCCATGGTGACCCAGGAACCCAAGGTGCTGCGCCTGCTGCCCCTTGAGGTCGTGGACGCCAACGCCCTGGGTGATGACATCACCAAGGGTTACGGGGAGATCGAAACCAACTCCCAGGAGTTCGAGTTCGAGCCCAACGCTGAAGAGTTCCTGGACAAGGCACTGCCGCGTTACTTCCGGGCCCGGATCTACTCTTGCCTGTGCCAGGCTGCCGCCTCCGAACTGGCCTCACGTCAGCGCGCCATGAAGTCGGCCGGTGACAACGCGGATGACCTGATCCGCAAGTACACCCGCTTGATGAACAACGCGCGTCAGGCTGAGGTCACCACCGAGCTGACGGAAATCGTGTCGGCTTCCGAGGCCCTCTGACCCAGGTATTGCGCGGACAGCGCCCCATCCACACCCGCCACCCACGAAAAGTGAAGTGAGAGACATGACTGCCACCATCAACGAGCAGCAGGCAACCCAGCCTGCCGCTGGTGCCATTGGCCGCGTCGCGCGCGTCAAGGGTTCCGTTGTGGACATCGAGTTCCCCGAGAACCAGATGCCCGACATCTACAACGCTCTGACCACCGAGCTGAACTTCGAGGGCGAGCAGAAGACCATCTACCTGGAGACCGCCCAGCACCTGGGTGACAACCTGGTGCGTGCGATCTCCCTGCAGCTCACCGATGGTCTGGTTCGCGGCACCGAGGTCCAGGACACCGGCGCTCCGATCTCCGTTCCAGTCGGCGACGTCGTCAAGGGCCACATCTTCAACGTTGTGGGTGAGGCCCTGGACGTGGACACCGAGCAGCTGGAGATCAAGGACCGCTGGCCGATCCACCGCACCGCTCCCGGCTTTGCGGAGCTGGAGGGCTCCACGGAGATGCTGGAGACCGGCATCAAGTCCATCGACCTTCTGACCCCCTACATCAAGGGCGGAAAGATCGGTCTGTTCGGTGGCGCCGGCGTGGGCAAGACCGTCCTGATCCAGGAGATGATCACCCGTGTGGCCCGTAACTTCGGCGGTACGTCCGTGTTCGCAGGGGTGGGTGAGCGTACCCGTGAGGGCAACGACCTCTGGGTGGAAATGGAAGAGGCCGGCGTGCTCAAGGACACCGCGTTGGTGTTCGGCCAGATGGATGAGCCGCCTGGCACGCGTCTGCGCATCGCCCTGACCGGTCTGACCATGGCGGAGTACTTCCGCGACGTCCAGAACCAGGACGTGCTGCTGTTCATCGACAACATCTTCCGCTTCACCCAGGCCGGTTCCGAGGTTTCGACGCTGCTGGGCCGTATCCCCTCGGCCGTGGGCTACCAGCCAACCCTGGCGGATGAGATGGGTGTGCTCCAGGAGCGCATCACCTCCACCCGTGGCCACTCGATCACCTCCATGCAGGCGATCTACGTG
>NZ_JROX01000149.1:0-1904 GCF_000800955.1 Kocuria sp. ZOR0020 | reverse complement strand
TTTTTTGACGGAGAGTTTGATCCTGGCTCAGGACGAACGCTGGCGGCGTGCTTAACACATGCAAGTCGAACGCTGAAGCCCCAGCTTGCTGGGGTGGATGAGTGGCGAACGGGTGAGTAATACGTGAGTGACCTGCCCTTGACTCTGGGATAAGCCTGGGAAACTGGGTCTAATACTGGATACGACAGTACATCGCATGGTGTGTTGTGGAAAGGGTTTGTACTGGTTTTGGATGGGCTCACGGCCTATCAGCTTGTTGGTGGGGTAATGGCTCACCAAGGCGACGACGGGTAGCCGGCCTGAGAGGGTGACCGGCCACACTGGGACTGAGACACGGCCCAGACTCCTACGGGAGGCAGCAGTGGGGAATATTGCACAATGGGCGCAAGCCTGATGCAGCGACGCCGCGTGAGGGATGACGGCCTTCGGGTTGTAAACCTCTTTCAGCAGGGAAGAAGCGAAAGTGACGGTACCTGCGGAAGAAGCGCCGGCTAACTACGTGCCAGCAGCCGCGGTAATACGTAGGGCGCAAGCGTTGTCCGGAATTATTGGGCGTAAAGAGCTCGTAGGCGGTTTGTCGCGTCTGCTGTGAAAGCCCGGGGCTTAACCCCGGGTCTGCAGTGGGTACGGGCAGACTAGAGTGCAGTAGGGGAGACTGGAATTCCTGGTGTAGCGGTGAAATGCGCAGATATCAGGAGGAACACCGATGGCGAAGGCAGGTCTCTGGGCTGTTACTGACGCTGAGGAGCGAAAGCATGGGGAGCGAACAGGATTAGATACCCTGGTAGTCCATGCCGTAAACGTTGGGCACTAGGTGTGGGGGACATTCCACGTTTTCCGCGCCGTAGCTAACGCATTAAGTGCCCCGCCTGGGGAGTACGGCCGCAAGGCTAAAACTCAAAGGAATTGACGGGGGCCCGCACAAGCGGCGGAGCATGCGGATTAATTCGATGCAACGCGAAGAACCTTACCAAGGCTTGACATGCACTAGACCGTCCCAGAGATGGGATTTCCACTTTGTGGTTGGTGTGCAGGTGGTGCATGGTTGTCGTCAGCTCGTGTCGTGAGATGTTGGGTTAAGTCCCGCAACGAGCGCAACCCTCGTTCCATGTTGCCAGCACGCCCTTTGGGGTGGTGGGGACTCATGGGAGACTGCCGGGGTCAACTCGGAGGAAGGTGGGGATGACGTCAAATCATCATGCCCCTTATGTCTTGGGCTTCACGCATGCTACAATGGCCGGTACAAAGGGTTGCGATACTGTGAGGTGGAGCTAATCCCAAAAAGCCGGTCTCAGTTCGGATCGTGGTCTGCAACTCGACCACGTGAAGTCGGAGTCGCTAGTAATCGCAGATCAGCAACGCTGCGGTGAATACGTTCCCGGGCCTTGTACACACCGCCCGTCAAGTCACGAAAGTTGGTAACACCCGAAGCCGGTGGCCTAACCCTTGTGGGGGGAGCCGTCGAAGGTGGGACTGGCGATTGGGACTAAGTCGTAACAAGGTAGCCGTACCGGAAGGTGCGGCTGGATCACCTCCTTTCTAAGGAGCATTCATGCCCGTGTCGCCGTGTGGCGACCCAACCCCTGATCTGCTTATTCGTGGGTGGTGGTTGTGTGGTGTGTGTTCATGGGTGGAATGTCAACAAACCATTGATCGTGCCCCGTGTGGTTCATGCGTGCTGGTTCTCCTCCTTGGTGGGGGGTGGTGGTGTGTGTGGGTTGGGGTGTGGTGATGCTCGTGGTCTTCACGGCACTGTTTCCCTGGAAGTGTTCTGGGGTGGTGGTGGTGTGTGGGGTGCGGGGTGGAGCACTGTTGGGTCCTGGAACAACAGGACCCTTCTCATCTGGTGGTGTGTGCCTGGTTGTCTCCCTGTGTGGGGGGTGGCGGGGTGTGCTGCTGGTGGG
>NZ_JROX01000148.1:0-1271 GCF_000800955.1 Kocuria sp. ZOR0020 | reverse complement strand
AGGGGGGTGCCTCTATGGTTTTCGTCAAGCCGCCAGAGCGACTGACGATGGCGCCGAAGGCGTGGTCGGGTCTTCGTACAGAGTGCCATCCCGCAGCATCGCGTAGAGCACATCAGTGCGCCGCCGCGCCAGGGCGATCAGTGCCTGGTTATGGCGCTTGCCCTGGGCCCTCTTGCGGTCGTAATACGCCCTCGAGGGGCCGTGGTGCAGCGAGGCGAAGGCCGAGAGGAACAGCGCGCGCTTCAGGCGCTTGTTGCCTCCGCGGGGTGCGTGTTCACCACGGATCGAGGACCCGGATCGTCGGGTGACGGGAGCGATGCCGGCGTAGGAGGCCAGGTGCCCGGCATCGGCGAAGTCCTTGCCCACGACCTCGGTGAGAATCCGTGCAGCGGTCCTGACCCCTACCCCGGGCATCGAGATCAGGACCGGATGAAGAGGGTGGGCCTCCACCACAGCCTCCACCTGGATGGCCAGCCTTGCCCGCTGCTGGATCAGCCCTGCCAGCTGCTCGGCCAGAATCGGCACCACCGTGGCCGCAGCCTCAGTACCTGCCACGACCACGGTCTGCTGGGCCAGAGCTTCGAAGATCTCCTCCGTCAAGGAGCTGGCCAGTCGGGGCGCGTGCTTGCGCAGCCGGGCACGCACATGCCCGGGCCCAGCGGTCTTGAGCTTGCCCGGAGTCGGGTACCGGCCCAGCAGATCCGCTACCGCCGGGTGCGTGATCCTCGGCCCCAGCACTCGCTCCAGGGCGGGGTGGATCTGGGTGAGCAGCCCGCGCAGCCGGTTGGAGGAAGCGGTGATCTGGGTAGTGAGGTCGTCGTCAGCACCGGCGAGCATGGCCAGCTCGGCGATCTGCTCATCATCGACACGGATGGCTCGCAGGGTGTGGGGCATGGTCCGTGCGGCTTCGGCGATGATCGCGGCATCACGGGCATCAGTCTTGGCCGAGCCGGGGTGCAGGTCCGCGATCCGGCGCATGGCCAGCCCCGGCAAGTACGCCACCACAACATCGTCACAGGACTGCGCCACGGCCACGGGCAGTGCCCCGATCGTGGCCGGCTGATCCACGACCAGCAGCACGGGCCCGTGGGCAGTGACGAGGTCGTCGAGGATGCCTCGCAGGCGAGTCTCGTCGTTGGGCAGGGCCTTGTCGTAGACCGTCTCGCCGTTGCTGGTGAGTGCTACGGCGTGGTGGTCGGTTTTGCCGACGTCGAGGCCGATGTACACGGCCGGGGTTGGGGTGGTCATGGCGTTCCTCCTGGGCAGCTAGG
>NZ_JROX01000147.1:0-5104 GCF_000800955.1 Kocuria sp. ZOR0020 | reverse complement strand
GGCGGCCCGCCGCGGCGGGGATCTGTGCGCCGCGTTGCAGCAGCGCGGCGCACAGGTGGTACATGCTCCGGCGCTGTCCGTGGTACCGGCGGATCAGGATGTTCCGGTCATCAATGCCACGCGCGCCCTGCTCGAAGGTCACCCCGAGGTCCTGTTGGTCTCCACCGGATACGGTTTACGGCGCTGGCTGGAGACGGCCGAAGCCACCGGATTGGGAGAACGCCTGCGGGAGATGATCTCCACCGTGGACCTCGTGGTCCGTGGTTCGAAGGCCTCCGGTCAGGTGGCCGCACTGGATCTGGAACCAGCCTCGCTGACCGTTGTCGCCAGCTTGGAGGAAGGTGTTGATCGCATCATCGCGGGTCCGGCCACGCGGGTTGCGGTGCAGCTGCCGGGCGCCTTGGACGACGACGTCGTCCAACGCCTCCTGGAGACCGGGCACGATGTCCAGCCCCTGGTTCCCTACCGGTTGCAGAACACCGACCGCCCTGCGGTGCAGTCTCTGATCCAGGAGGCGTGTGCCCGCCGGGTGGATGCGATCATTTTCACGGCAGCCCCGGCGGTGGATGCCGTCCTTGAAGTGGCTCGCGACAGCGGCCTCCACGACGAGTTCCTCCGCGCCTTGACCGACGGTTCCGTGACCGCCGCTGTGGTGGGTGAGGTGTGTGCCCGTCCCCTGCTGGACGTCGGCGTGCAGCCGGTGATGCCGAAGAGGGCTCGGCTGGCCGGAATCGTCCGGCTGATGTGTGAACGCGCCGAACGCGATCGGCTGCGGGTCAAGACCCGTTACGGAGACCTGGAACTCCGCGGCGCGCATTTGGTGGTTGGGGAGGCCGAAGTCTGGCTGACGCCCCAACAAGTGGCCGTGATCAGAACGCTGGCCAAGGCCAATGGTGCGGTGGTTACACGCGCCCAGCTGATCAAGGCTGTTCCAGGGCTGGAAGGCCCGCATGCCCTGGAAATGACGGTCTCCCGTTTGCGTCGCAAGCTGCCGGTTGCGCTGATCCGAACGGTGGTCAAACGTGGCTACGCCCTGGAGCGACCGACCCCGCACATGTGAGGCAGAGGCCGAACAAGCCCACAGCCGTCGTCGTTGGAGTTGAAGTTCACACCGCCCCGGGCACCGTCAGTCGCTTCACACGTTGCGCCAACAGGGCCTGGATCTCCGGGCGGCACGTGCCACACCCGGTGCACGCACGCGTGGCGGCACTGACGGCTTCGGTCGAGTCGGCACCCTCGTCGATCACCGTCTCCAAGGCTGCGCGGGTGACCCCGGCGCACCGGCACACCACCGATTCCGGACCGGTGGTCTCGGATTCGGGGGCCGCCCAGTCCGAATCCAGCGACAGCAGGTAGGTGAGGTCCCCGCGCAGTGTTCGACCGGATTCCAACGCGCTGCTCAGATAGGCCAAGGCGCGCGGTCTGCCCAGGACGACGGCGCGGCGCAACCGCCCGTCAGGCTCCAGTTCGGCGTGGAGGTCCTGGTGCAGGGCATCGTCGGTGAAACGGATCCCGCGCGCAGTGGTCGCAGCACCTTCCCCCGATTCGAGGACCACGAGGTCGATGGTCCTGGCCTTGAGACGCAGTAGCGATGGTTCGTGAGCGGGTAACGGTTCAACCAGTGGCGATCCCTGACCCTCGGATGGATCAGGTCCCAGTTCCGCCTGGAACCGGGCCGCCAGATACTCCGCCTGTCGCCACCCGGGAGCAATCATGCCGGCCGGCGCACTCGGCAATTCACCCGTTGCCCGACGCACGCATGGTTCGCACGCAGGATCGCGGCAGAGCACCTCGGCGCAATCACCCAGCGCAAAGACCCGCCCTTCCACGTCAGCCTGTAGTTCGTGGTCCACCACGATCCCGTGGCGGGTTCGCAGACCGGCACGCTCGGCAAGTGCGGTTCGGGCTTGCACACCGCAGGAGAGCACCAGGAGATCCCCGGTCACGGGCGCCTGGTTGGCCGCTTCCAAGGCCGTGAAGCGCCCATCGTCATCAACGGTGACCCCCACGGCCCGGGCCGAAACGCACCGAACCCCGGCCTTGTTCAACCACCCGGTGACCAACTGCGCGGTGGTTTCGCTCAGGACCCGTTCCATGGGGTGGGTGCCCGCGTGCACCAAGGTGGCCCGCCCCGTGGTTTCTGCTGCGGCCAGAGCCGCCTCCACGCCCAATACTCCCCCACCCAGCACCACGACCTCACCGCCGTTGTCCACCACTGCCCGGACCCGTTCCGCGTCCTCGAGACAACGCAGGGCCACCACGCCGTCGGGCAGATCCGCACCATCCGGTGAAGGGTCCATGCCCCGCAGGTTCGGCCGAACGGGCCGGGCACCCGTGGCCAGCACCAGGCGGTCCCAGGTCAGCTCAACCGCGGTGGCCCCGTCACCGTCCACGCCGGTGGCGTATGGTGCGCTTGCACCACTCGTGGGGGCGCCGCCCGGCAAGGTTGCGGACCCACCAGCCAGCGCGCCGGCTGGGTTGCGGCGCACCGTGACACGGCGTCGCGTGCGATCCAGTCCGGTGACCTCACTGCCCAGCAACAGCTGGATTCCCGCACGGCGCCACGCGTCCAGATCTGCGATCGTCAATGCTTCCCGGCTCACCCGACCCACGGCGTATTCGCCGACCAGGATCCGGTTGTAGGCCAGATGCTCCTCGGCACCGATGACGGTGACCCGCAACCTCCCGGCTTGGACCATGGGCAGCACATCGTCCACCAGACGGGCCGCCACCGGACCACACCCGACGATCACCAGGTGCTCGCCTGCCGCAAACGGCACTTTGGCACGGGCCCTGCGGGCGCGGAAAGCCATCGATTCCGCCTCCAGGCCGTTGAGTTGCCGATCCGGGTTCATGCTGGGGCCTCCTGCGGTTCGGGTGATTCGACTGCGGTGTCGGCCGCCACGGGCTCGGTGGCAGCCACGGCCACCCGCACGCGCACAGCTTTGAACTCGGGCATTCCGGACACCGGATCCGTGACGGCGCTGATGAGACGGTTGACCGTGTGTTCCCCGGCGAAGTGGAACGGCAGGAACACGGTGTGCGGGGCGATGTCCGTGTCCAGCGCAACGGTGGCCCGTGCGGTGCCGACCGCCGAGGCGAGCAGGAGGGTGGCGCCGTCGTGGGCACCGATGGAAGCGGCCACCACCGGGTGGATGTGCGCGCGGGCCTCGGGGGCGGCCGCGTTCAAGGAGGCAACGCGGCGAGTCTGGGTCCCCGACTGGTAGTGCTCCAGCAGGCGTCCGGTGGTCAACGTCAGTTCCACATCGGCCCCGGTGGCTCCGGTGGCACCCGGCGGCGGTGGCGGCGCGGGCACCACCACGCGATCGTGTCCTGGCCCCAGGTTGATGCGTCGAGCCGCTGAGCGTGGTTGCACCGAAATCATGTGGGCCAAACCGTCCGGGTGGCCGAACCGCTCCAGGAACATCCGCGGTGTTCCGCGCGGGGAAACCGGTGTCACCGGCCACTGCCGCGCGTTGGTTTCCTCCGCCCCTTCCAACTCATCCAGCTCGGCGTGGGTGAGCCCGGAGTAGTCGGCCTTGCCACCGGCCGAGGCGCGAGTCAGTTCCTCGAACACCTCTGCCGCCTGCGTCGAAAACGTGCCCGGCGCCCCCAACCGTTTGGCCAGTTCGGCCATGATCCACAGTTCATCGCGCACCTCACCGGGTGGCGGATCGAGACGACGACGACGCAGCACGCGACCCTCCAGGTTGGTCATGGTTCCCTCTTCCTCGGCCCACTGCGCAACGGGCAGCACCAGATCGGCGTGCCGTGCAGTTTCGGACAGGAAGAAGTCGGAGACCACCAGGAACTCCAGACGCTTCAGACCCCGGGTGACCTCTTCGACGTCCGGGGCCGAGATCACCACGTTGGAGCCGTTGATCCACAGACCCTGGACCCCATCGGGGGTCCCGAGCGTGGTCAGCAGCCGAGCCGCAGGAATCCCCGGACCCGGAATGACCTGCGGGTCCACACCCCATACGCCGGCCACGTGCTTGCGGGCTGCCGGGTCGGTGATCATCCGATAGCCGGGCAGTTGATCCGCCTTCTGTCCGTGTTCACGTGCGCCCTGCCCGTTGCCCTGGCCCGTCAGCGTTCCCCATCCGGAACGGACCCGGCCCGGCAGTCCCAGCAGTAACGCCAGATCGATTGCGGCAATCACGGTGTCCACGCCGTCCACGTGTTGTTCGGCGCCACGACCGGTCAACACGTAGGTCCCGGCCCGATCACGGGTCAACAAGCGAGCAGCCTGCTCGATCTGGTTCGCGGCCACCCCGGTTACCGATTCCACGCGCTCGGGCCACCACTGGGCCACGGAGGCCAGTACGGAGGCGGACCCCGTGGTGCGTTCGGCCAGATACTCCTGGTCGGTCAGCCCGTCACGCACGATCACATGCGTGATCCCCAAAAGCAGCGCCAGATCCGTTCCCGGCCGCGGGGCCAGATGCAGTCCTCCACCGGACTCCGTGAGCGCTGCGGTCACAGAGCGCCGGGGATCGATCACGATCAGCCCACCGGCGGCACGCGCTGTGGCCAGATGCTGGATGAACGGGGGCATGGTCTGGGCAGGGTTCGATCCCACCAACAACACGGTGCGAGCCTGGTCCAGGTCCGTGAGCGGGAACGGCATGCCGCGGTCCAGACCCAGCACGGCATTGGCCGCAGCCGCTGCTGAGGACATGCAGAACCGTCCGTTGTAGTCGATCCGTGAGGTCCGTAGCGCGATTCGGGCAAATTTCCCGAGTTGGTAGGCCCGTTCCGTGGTCAGGGATGCCCCGCCGAAAATCCCGACACCGTCACGCCCGTGGCGCTGTTGGATGTGCCTGAACTGATTGACCATCAGGTCCAGCGCATCGTCCCAGCTCAACGGCTCCCAGCGGGGTTCGCCGTCGTCGCCGGTGCCAACTCTGCGCAAGGGGCGGGTCAGACGGTCCCCGGCCGACAGGAGCTCGGCTGCCGTCCATCCCTTGCGGCACAGCCCACCGCGGTTGGTCGGGGAATCCCGCGGTGCCAATTGCACTCCGTCCGGGGTTCGGGTCAGGGTGATCGCGCACTGCAGGGCACAGTAAGGACAGTGGGTGGCCACACGGCTCGGTGCCACCTC
>NZ_JROX01000146.1:0-991 GCF_000800955.1 Kocuria sp. ZOR0020 | reverse complement strand
GGTGACAAGGTGGAGGACCCGGATCGTTCGCCGCTGGACGGCCCGGGTGAGCACACCCCGCCGGACGGGTGGCGGAAGGTCCTCCTGGACGAGGGCCCCGAAGGGTTCGCGGCCAAGCTACGTGCGCAGACCGCCGTCGCCGTTACTGACACGACCATGCGTGACGCGCACCAGTCCCTGCTGGCCACCCGCATCCGCACCCGTGACCTCCTTGCCGCAGCACCCGCGTACGCGCACACGCTGCCGCAGTTGTTCTCCATGGAGGCCTGGGGCGGGGCAACCTACGACGTCGCGCTGCGGTTCCTGGGTGAGGATCCGTGGGAGCGCCTGCGGTACCTGCGCGAGGCGATGCCCAACATTCCCATCCAGATGCTGCTGCGCGGCCGGAACACCGTGGGCTACACGCCGTACCCGACGGAGGTCACGGATGCGTTCGTTAAGGAGGCCGCGGAGACGGGGATCGACATCTTCCGCATCTTCGACGCGCTCAACGACGTCTCCCAGATGGCGCCCGCGATAGAGGCCGTGCGCAAGACCGGCACCGCGGTGGCCGAGGTGGCGCTGTGCTACACCTCCGATCTCCTGGACCCGGCCGAGGAGATCTACACCCTGGACTACTACCTGGATCTGGCGCAGCAGTGCGTGGATGCCGGGGCACACATCCTGGCGATCAAGGACATGGCTGGTCTGCTGCGTCCGGAGGCTGCGCGTCGTCTGGTCTCCGCGCTGCGTGAGCGCTTCGACCTGCCGGTTCACCTGCACACCCACGACACCGCGGGTGGCCAGATCGGTACCCTGCTGGCCGCGATCGACGCCGGGGTGGATGCGGTGGACGTTGCCACCGCGACCATGGCGGGAACGACGTCGCAGCCTTCGGCGTCGGCACTTGTGGCCGCGCTGGCGCACACCGAGCGGGACACGGGACTGTCCCTGCAGGCCGTGTGCGACATGGAGCCGTACTGGGAGATCATCCGCGGGATCTACAAGCCGT
>NZ_JROX01000145.1:0-1820 GCF_000800955.1 Kocuria sp. ZOR0020 | reverse complement strand
GACATGGAGCCGTACTGGGAGATCATCCGCGGGATCTACAAGCCGTTCGAATCCGGGCTGCCCGGGCCGACCGGGCGCGTGTACCGCCACGAGATCCCGGGCGGTCAGCTCTCCAACCTGCGTCAGCAGGCCATTGCGCTGGGGCTGGGGGAGAAATTCGAGCAGGTCGAGGACATGTACTGCGCCGCCGACCGGATGCTCGGCCACCTGGTCAAGGTGACGCCGTCCTCCAAGGTGGTGGGCGATCTTGCCCTGCAGCTGGTGGGCATGAACGTGGATCCGGCGGAGTTCGAGGAGAACCCGCAGAACTTTGACATCCCGGATTCCGTGATCGGGTTCCTCAACGGTGAACTGGGCACCCCGCCTGCGGGTTGGCCGGAGCCGTTCCGGACCAAGGCGTTGGAGGGACGGCATGAGAAGCCTGCGGTGGCATCGTTGTCTTCCGAGGACTTGGAAGGGCTGTCTGGTGAGTCCGCCGTGCGGCGCGCCACGCTGAACCGTCTGCTGTTCCCCGGCCCCACGGCCGACTTTGAGTCCAAGAAGAAGGACTACGGAGACATCTCCGTGCTGCACACCCGCGATTTCCTGTACGGGTTGATGCCGGACCGGGAGCACGTGATCTCCCTTGGTAAGGGTGTGCGCCTGCTGGTGACCCTGCAGGCCATTGGCCCGGCTGATGACAAGGGCATGCGCACCGTGATGGTCACCCTGAACGGTCAGATGCGCATGCTGGAAATCCGGGACACCTCTGTTGCCACGGATCACGTGGAGGCGGAGAAGGCTGATCCGTCCAACCCGGGCCACGTTGCCGCACCGTTTGCGGGGTCCATCACGGCCACGGTGTCCGTGGGGGATTCCGTGTCTGCTGGTGACCGGGTGGCCACCATTGAGGCCATGAAGATGGAAGCCTCCGTGACCACGCAGGTTGGCGGTACGGTCAAGCGCGTGGTGATTACGGGTCCGTCGCCGGTGGCCGGTGGCGACCTGGTGGTGGAGATCGAGCCGGAGTGATGCTCGGTTGCTTGCTGGTGCTGGTGAGTGCGTGATGGATGGACGGCCCGGTGCCCCTGTGTGGGGTGCCGGGCCGTTCTTCTACGGGCGGGTCGGCGATGTGAAATCACGGCTTGGTTGGGGTAATGTATGGCGGGTGCTTGAGGCGGTCTGACCGTCTTGCGAAGCACATGTGGGCGGTTCACCGCCTGCGGGATGTGGCGCAGCTTGGTAGCGCACTTGACTGGGGGTCAAGGGGTCGCAGGTTCGAATCCTGTCATCCCGACAGTGTAATGTCTCACGGCATGTGAAATCCCTGAATCCTCATGGGTTCGGGGATTTCGTGTTTTTCTGGGGTTGGTAGTCGTGTGTGGGGTCGAGGGTGAGTTCGCGGAGGATCTCGCCGGTGGTGGCGTGGATGACTGTGATCTCGCGGTTTTGGGCGATCAAGATCACGGGTTGGTTGTTGTAGCGGCGGCCGATTCCGATGTGGTGAAGGCGTCCTGCGTTGCGCAGGGTGATGGATCCTTCGTTGACTTTGTCGTGTCGGATGCGGTTGTGGGTTCGGTCTGCAGGTTCGGTGTTCGGTGAATCGGCCTGGGTTTGATGCCGCTGCTGTTTGAGTCCGGAAGGATGGACAGAGCCGTAAGAAGGTCGATCCACAGCAGCGTGCGAGGTGCGTGCGGGTCGTGCGCGAGCACGCCCAGGAGTACCCCACCCAGACCGCTGCAATGACCGCGGTCGCCCGCCAGGGAAGCGTCTCGAAAGAGCCTGTACGACGTTTGGCGGCTCATCATGATCCAGGGTGTAGTTGGGGTCTGAACCCGCCG
>NZ_JROX01000144.1:0-12294 GCF_000800955.1 Kocuria sp. ZOR0020 | reverse complement strand
AGTGACCGTCGGCAGCCAGGCGCTGGTCGCGGGCGGAGGCGACCTTGGAGGACATGCCGAACAGTTCGATGAACCCGCGGGCCTGGGACTGGTCGAAGGAATCGCCTTCGTCGTACGTGGCCAGGTTGAAGTCGTAGAGCGAGGTCTCCGAACGGCGCCCGGTCACGGTGGCTTTGCCCGCGTGCAGGGTCATGCGGATGTCGCCGTTGACGTAACGCTGGGTGTCGTCCAGGAACACATCCAGGGACTTCTTCAGCGGGGAGAACCACTGGCCGTCGTACACCAGTTCGGTCCAGCGCTGGCCCACGGTCTTCTTGAAGCGGGCCTGCTCGCGCTCGATGGTCACGTTCTCCAGCTCCTGGTGGGCTGCAATCAGAGCCATGGCACCGGGGGCCTCGTAGATTTCGCGGGACTTGATGCCCACCAAGCGGTCTTCCACGATGTCGATACGGCCAACACCCTGGGCGCCGGCGCGGCGGTTCATCTCCTGGATGGCCTCCAGCGGGGTCACCGGGCGACCGTCGATGGCCACGGGGATGCCCTGGGAGAAGGTGAGCACCACTTCATCCGGTGCAGGGGCAAAGGCGGGATCGTCCGTGTAGTCGTAGACGTCCTTCGTGGGGGCGTTCCAGATGTCCTCCAAGAAGCCGGTCTCAATGGCGCGGCCCCACACGTTCTGGTCGATGGAGAACGGGTTCTTCTTGGTGGTGGCAATGGGAAGGTCGTTGCGCTCGGCGTAATCGATGGCCTTTTCGCGGGTCAGAGCCAGGTCACGGACCGGGGCAATGCACTTCAGGTCCGGGCCCAGGGTCTGGATGCCGACCTCAAAACGCACTTGGTCGTTGCCCTTGCCGGTGCAACCGTGGGCCACGGTGGTGGCCCCGAACTTCTTGGCGGCGTCCACCAGGTGCTTGACGATCACCGGACGGGAGACCGCAGAGACCAGCGGGTAGGAGTCCATGTAGAGGCCGTTGGCCTTCAGGGCGGGCATGCAGTAATCGTTGGCGAACTCGTCGCGAGCATCCGCGACCACTGCCTCCACGGCACCGCAGTCCAGAGCGCGCTGGCGGATGGATTCCAGGTCCTCGCCACCCTGTCCGACGTCCACAGCACAGGCGATGACCTCTGCACCGGTGGCTTCACCGATCCAGCCGATGGCCACAGAGGTGTCCAGTCCGCCTGAGTAGGCGAGTACAACGCGCTCGGTCACGAAAGTTCTCCTTGATGTCAGTTCGCTCGACGTTCATGCATGACTATACACGCCACAGTGTATTTATGCATTGCTGCCGGTTCGGACGGCGTCCTCCCCCACCTCGATGGTGCGCTTGAGGATCTTGCCAGTGGGGCCCTTGGGCAGCGCCTCCACAATCTGCCACACACGCGGCACCTTGTAATTGGCCAGTTGGGCTCGGACATGCTCATCCAGTTGCGTGATCACCGCACCTGGATCTTCGGGTTGCTCCCCAAAGGCGACGACGGCGGCCACCTCCTGCCCCAGGCGATCATCCGGGACACCGATCACCGCACATTCGGAGACACCCTGGAACTCAAAGATGACTTCCTCGACCTCGCGCGGATACACGTTGTAACCACCCCGAATGATCATGTCCTTCATACGGTCCACGATGTAGAACAAGCCGTCGTCGTCCTGACGGCCCAAGTCCCCGGAATGGAACCAGCCGTCCCGAATGGCCTGGGCCGTGGCTTCCTCCTTGCGCCAGTAGCCGGCCATGACGTACTGCCCGGAGATGGCGATTTCTCCGACTTCCCCATGGGGGACCTCCTCACCCATGGCATCCACCACCCGCAGGTCGGCACCGCGCACGGGCGTGCCGATGGAACCTGCCGCACGGGGTCCACCGAACTGGTTGAAGCAGACCACAGGTGAGGTCTCGGAAAGCCCGTAACCTTCCAGCACCACGGCATCGAACACCTTCTCCGCCCGCCGCAGCACCTCCACCGGGAGCGGGGAGCCCCCGGAGATGAGACCACGGATGTGTGGAAACTCCTCAGCCTTGCGCTTGACCGCTTCCTGCACCATGGCGATGTGCATGGAGGGCACGGCGGCCACCAGGGTCACGGCGTCGCGCTTCAGAACATCCACAGCCTTGACGGGCTCAAACCGGCCCAGCAACGTGACTGAGGCACCGGCCGCCGCCACAGCATTCATGGCCACGGTCTGACCGAACACGTGGAAGAACGGCAGCCCACCGAACAAGACGTCCTCCGGGGTGATGCTGAACAGCTCCACCACCAGTTCCGCATTGGTGCGCATGTTGCGATGGGTCAGCATGGCACCCTTGGGGCGCCCCGTGGTCCCGGAGGTGTAGAGCAGCACGGCGACGTCGTCCTCGTCCTTGTCCGCCACGTCCTGCGCAGGCTCTTGTTCCCCCATGCCCTGGAGAGACCCCGCCTCCAGCGTGATGACCGTGCGGTCCCCGGCGGCTGCCTCAGCGGTGACTGCCATGGCTTCCCACACGACGACGGCAACCGCCTGCGAATCTTCAAGGTGATAGGCGACTTCACGCTCCGTGAGCAGTGGATTCAGCGGCACCACAATTGCACCCAGGCGCAGGATCGCGTTGTAGATCACGGGAACGTGCGGCACGTTCGGCAGGATGATGGCCACCCGATCACCATCAGAAACCCCTGCTCTGCGCAGCTGACCAGCAAAACACGCACTCAGGTGATGCACCTGGGCGTAGGTCAGCTGGGCGTCGTCGAGTTTGACCATCACCCGGTCGGCATGCGTTCCAGCGGAGGTGGTCAGCAGGGTTGCCAGATTGGTCACGGGGTACTCCTTGCAGCCGAACGAGTGATGTGCGCCACAGTCTAAATCCGCAGTACAGGTCAGACACAATGGAGTCATGACCCAACCCCCAGAGCTCAGCCCCCAAGAACTCGAAGTCCTGCAGTCCATGTTCGACGCCGCCCGTGATGGCCGCACCCAGTACCTGGCCTCAGCCGTGGACCAAGGCGTTCCCGTGAACCTGACCAACAGCAAGGGCGACACCCTGTTGAACCTGGCGTCCTACCACGAACATCCGGAGACGGTGGCTGCCCTGCTGGAGCGCGGTGCAGACACGGAACGAGTGTCAGACATGGGCTTCACGGCCCTGATCTGTGCCGTGTTCCGCGGCAACCAGGCCATCACCCAGATGCTGTTGGAGGCCGGCGCCCGTCAGGACACCGGCCACCAACACGCCCAGGCCGTGGCTCGCGAGTTCGGCCGCACTGCGGTGCTGGAACTGCTCGAAGCCAACGACTGACGGCTCAGTCCAGCACGATCTCCCGCTTGAGGATCTTGCCCGTGGGGCCCTTGGGCAGCGATTCCATGACCCGGTAGTGCTTGGGTCGCTTGTAGACGGCCAGGCCCTCACGCGCTGCGTGGCGCAGTTCAGTCACCACGGAATCGGCGTCCGCGCCGTCGTTGAGCACGATGCACGCGACCACGTCCTGTCCCACGGTGATGTCCCCCTGCCCCACCACGGCAGCCTCATGGACGGCAGGGTTTTCGTAGAGGATTTCCTCGATCTCGCGCGGGTACACGTTGTAGCCGTTGTGCAGGATCATGTCCTTCTTGCGGTCCACGATGAAGAACCGGTCCGTCTGATCCTGGCGGCCCACATCCCCGGTGCGGAAGAACTCCCCGCTGAATGACTTTGCGGTGATCTCCGGGAGGTTCCAGTACCCGGCCATCACAAACTGCCCACGCACCACGATCTCCCCGATCTCGCCGCGGGGAACCTCTTGGCCGTCGTCGTTGAAAATGCGGACGTCAGCGCCATCGCAGGCCGTGCCGATGGAGCCGGGCACGCGGTCATTGACGGGGTGGTTGAAGCAGACCACCGGGGAGGTTTCGGACAACCCGTAGCCTTCATACACCGTCACGCCGAACAAGGATTCGAATTCCTTGAGCACTTCCACGGGCATGGAGGCACCACCGGAAATGGCATTGACCAGGGTGGGATAGCTCGCCCGTTCTGCGCGCTTCAGGCTGTTGACGGCCACGAACATGGAGGGCACCCCCACAAACCGTGTGACGCCGTGGGCCTGAATCTGCTTGAGCACGGAGCGGGGCTGGAAGGCGGCGACGGCGCTGACGCATGCACCCACCGCAATCACCGCGTTGAGCACCACGGTCTGGCCGAACACGTGGAAGAACGGAAGGGCCCCCAGGAACACGTCCTGGGAGCGGTAATCGAACATGCGCGTGGTCATCCAGGCGTTGGAGCTCAGGTTGTGGTGCGTGAGCATGGCCCCCTTGGGGGTGCCGGTGGTCCCGGAGGTGTAGAGCAGAACCGCAAGGTCGTCACCCACGCGCTGGACCATCTCCGGCGCATCAGAGCGGGCACCTTCGGCCACCTGATCAGTGTCCACCGTGGCAGCATCCAGCGTGATGACCTCAATGGACTCGTCCATGGTGGCCACCACCTCCCGCACGTGATCGGCCATCACCTGGAACACCAACACGGCACTGACCTGGGCGTCACGGAACAGCCCCTCCAGCTCACGTCCCGTCAGCAAGGGGTTCAGCGGAACCACCACGGCTCCAGCCTTGAGCACCCCGTAGTAGGCAACGGGCATAGCCGCGACGTTTGGGGAGATCAGGGCCACCCGATCACCCGGCTGAACACCCACCGCTTTGAGACGGGCATGCATGGCATCCGCCAGATGATCCAGCTGCTGGTAGGTGATCTGCTGGGAGTCGCTGCGCACAGCAATGTTCTGGGGATGCCGTTCGGCGGAACTTGTCAGCAGTGTGGCCAGGTTCGTCACGGTCATTCCTCAGGTTGCGGAGCACTGGATACCCGGGCCTGGGACACACCATGTGACGACGTTCCCCCATTGACCCGAATCCTTATTGGATCACACACGGTCACCGCCGTGCTGGGGCCCGGTGCCCCACCACCCAAGGTGTGATCAGTCCCGGGAGGTCAGCGCCAGGAAATGCTCCGCCAGGTCCTGGCCGCCCTTGGGGTCGCGGGTGACCACCATGATGGTGTCGTCCCCCGCAATGGTGCCCAACACCTGGTGCATGGTGGATTGGTCGATCACCGAGGCGAAATACTGGGCGGCCCCCGGTGGGGTCCGCAACATCACCAGATTCGCGGAGGCCTCCGCGGTGATCAGCAGTTCCTTGCACAGGGCAGCCAGTCTGCTGTCCAAAGCCTCGGCAATCTTCTCCCCACCCACCACGACGTCGCTGGAGCCAGGTTGCGGTACGGCGTACACCAGTGTCCCGGATGCGTCCCGTACGCGCACGGCTCCCAGTTCCACCAGGTCACGGGAGAGAGTGGCCTGGGTGACCTGCAGTCCGTCCTGCCCCAGCAGCTCGGCCAGTTCAGCCTGAGAGCGCACGGATCCTGCCGTCACCAATGCCACGATGCGCGCCTGGCGTGCTGTTTTTGTGGCGGGAATGGTCATGATCGCACTGCCCCGGATTCCAGGTCGTAGCGCCCGGAGCGGGCCAACAACCACACCATCAAGGCTTTCTGGGCATGCAGTCGGTTCTCGGCTTCATCGAACACCACGGACTGGGGGCCGTCGATCACCTCCGCGGTGACCTCTGATCCCCGGTAGGCCGGCAGACAGTGCAGGAAAATGGCGTCCTGTGCAGCCTGGTCCATGGCTGCCTGATCCACCGTGTAGACCTTGAACACCTCAGCCCGGTCCGCCTTCTCAGACTCCTGTCCCATGGACACCCAGGTGTCGGTGCAGACCACATCTGCACCGGCCAATGCCTCGGCAGGATCGGTGGTCACCAGAATCTCCGCCCCGGTTTCCTGGGCCCGCTGCCGGGCGGCATCAACGACGGCGGCATCCGGTAGGTAACCCTCTGGCCCGGCAATGCGAACGTTCATTCCTGCCGTGGCCATGCCCAGGAGATAAGAGTTGGCCATGTTGTTGGCGGCATCCCCCAAGTAGGCGAAGGTCAACCCCTGCGTGGTGCCCTTGTGCTCACGGATGGTCTGCAGGTCTGCCAGGATCTGACAGGGGTGGTACTCGTCCGAGAGCGCATTGATCACCGGGACCGTTGCATGTTGTGCCATCTCATCCACACCGGATTGGGCAAAGGTCCGCCACACGATCACGGAGACCATGCGAGAGAGCACCTTGGCCGTGTCAAAGATGGACTCCTTGACTCCCATCTGCGCCTCCCCGGGGTTCACAATCAATGGCTGACCGCCCAGATCAGCAATGCCCGCGGCAAAGGAGAACCGGGTACGGGTTGAGGTCTTGTCAAAGATCACGGTGGCCGTCTGAGGACCGGCCAACGGCTTGTGGATCCAGCGGTCGGCCTTGAGTACTGCTGCCAGGTCAAGGACCTCGGCCTGCTCTGCTGGTGTGAGATCGGTGTCCCGGAGGAAATGCCGCAACATAAGGTGTCTCCTGATGGTGGAAGTCTGGGGGTGTTTGGTGCCTTGGGTCTCTGACTCAAGCCGGGTTGGCGACTCAGGCCCGGTTCGTGACTCAGGCCCGGTTGGTGACTGTCAGGCCTGGTTCACGGCTGTACGAGCTCGGGCCACGATCTTTGGCAGCTGGGTCAGGAAGGACTCTGCTTGCTCTTCCGTGAGGATCAGCGGTGGAGCCAGTCGAAGGGTGGCTCCACCAGTGCTGTTGACAATGAATCCCTGGGCGCGGGCAGCCGCCACCACGGCCGCACCCAACGGGGCCGTGGTTTTTGAGTGCTCGTCACGGATGTCCACCAGATCGAAGCCGATCAGGAAGCCGTGGCTTCGAACTTCCGCGACGTCATCCAGCTGACCCAAACCATCGGCAATCACCTTGGAAACAGAGCGAACATTCGCCATCAGATCCTGTTCTTGGATGATCCGCAACGTGGCCAGACCAGCCGCAGTGGCCAGAGGGTTGCCGCCGAACGTGGTTCCGTGCTGGCCGGCAGTGAGCAGGTCAGAGACCTCCTGCCCCAGGGTGATCATGGCGCCGATGGGGAATCCACCACCCAGGCCCTTGGCCAAGGTGATGGCATTCGGGAGCTCGCCGGGGTTGAGCTGATCAGGGAAGGCCAGCCACTGGCCGGTGCGCCCAATGCCCGTTTGGACTTCGTCTAGGATCAGCAGGGCGCCGTGCTGACGGGTCAACTCACGCGCACGTTGGAGCCAGCCCTCAGGTAGTGCGTGCACACCCTGTTCACCGCGGATGGGTTCCACCACCAGCGCGGACACGGTGTTGTCCATGACCTCTTCCAAGGCTTCCAGCGTGGGCGCAATGTGCACCACACCGCCCGGCAACGGCTCAAAGGGTTGCCGGTACGCCTTCTTGGCGGTCAGGGCCAAGGCCCCCATGGTGCGCCCGTGGAATGAACCATCCACCGCCACGATCTTGGTGCGGGCTCCGTCCTCCCCCGCTTTCTGGTGTCCGTTGCGCCGAGCCAGCTTGAAGGCAGCCTCATTGGCCTCAGCTCCGGAGTTGGCAAAGAACACGTGTGTACCAGCCGGTGCACCGCAGATCTTCAACAGCGCATCTGCCAGTTCGATCTGCTGGGGTGAGGTGAAGAGGTTGGAGATGTGCCCCAGCGTCTGGGCCTGGTCTGCAACCGCCTCCGCCCACTGAGGATGGGCATGGCCCAACACGTTGACCGCAATGCCGCCCAACAGGTCCAGTAGTTCGTGACCATCGGCATCCCACACTCGCGCGCCCTCACCGCGGACCAGAACTGCCTGGGGCGCACCAAAAACACCCAGCAGGTGGTCACGGTACTGCTGCAACAGGTGGTCCTGGGTGGAGATGGGCGAGCCGTTGGAGGGTTCCGCGGTCATGATGTCTTTCCTCGAAAGTCCGGGTCGATGATCTGCAGGGCGGCGGTGTCCGCCACAGGTGTTTCCAGCTTGGGAGCCAGAACGGCAGGTGGTTGGGCGGGCAAGGCACCGTCGGGACGGACCTCTGTACCGATACCACGGTCCGTGAAGATCTCCAGGAGTACGGAATGGGCTTCACGGCCATCCACAATGGTGGCCCGCCCCACCCCGCCGTCCACTGCCGCCAAGGCAGCCTCCATCTTGGGGATCATCCCGGACTGCAGGGACGGCAGGAGTTCACGCAGCTCGGAAGCGGTGAGGGAATCAATCAGGGAGTCCCGGTCCGGCCAGTTGGCGTAGAGCCCCGCCACGTCCGTGAGGGCCACGAACTTCTCCGCCTGCAAGGCGACTGCCACGGCAGCCGCGGCAGTGTCTGCGTTGATGTTGAGCACTTCCCCGGTCACGTTGCCGTGGGCATCAACCTCCGGTGCGATCGAGGAGATCACCGGGATGTTGCCATTGGCAATCAGCTGGCGCAGCGGCTCCGGATTCACGGACACCACTTCCCCCACGTGCCCCAGGTCCACTTCCTGGCCGTCCACCACGGTCCCGCGGCGCACGGCGTTGAACAAGGAAGCATCCTCCCCGGAGAGCCCCACCGCATACGGCCCGGTGGAGTTGATCAGATACACCAGTTCCCGTTGGACCTGACCGGTGAGCACCATGCGGATGGCATCAATGGCTTCCCGGGAGGTCACCCGGAGGCCACCACGGAACTCCGATTCGATCCCCAATCGCTCCAACATCGCGTTGATCTGGGGGCCGCCCCCGTGTACAACGACGGGTTGGATGCCCACTGAGCGCAGGAAGACCATGTCCGCGGCGAATGCGCGACGCAATTCATCCGAGACCATGGCGTTGCCGCCGTACTTGAACACCATGACGCTGCCGCTGAATCGTGTGATCCACGGCAGGGCTTCCATGAGCACGCCGGCTTTGACCTTGGCGGTCTCGAACCGGGAATAAGGCGATGTCATGTGGGTCTCCGAGTAGTTCCTACGGGTGGTTGAACACAGCTCGTGTGAAGAACGCGCCTCAGGTGGAGTACGCGCTGTTTTCTTCCACGTAGTCATGGGTGAGGTCATTGGTCCAGATGGTGGCTTCATGGGACCCCACCTTGAGGTCAATCAGCACCTCAACCTGGCGAGTGGATGCCAGATCCACGCCGTCGCGCGAATCCCCGATCATGCCGTCACGACACACGGTCACTCCGTTGATGGTCACATCCAGCTCATCAGGGTCGAACACCGCCTGGGTGGTGCCCACGGCGGAGAGCACACGCCCCCAGTTGGGGTCATTGCCGAAAATGGCAGTTTTGAACAGATTGGAGCGGGCCACGGAGCGGGACACCTCAGCGGCGTCGTCCTCACTGACAGCGTTGTAGGTGGTGATCACGACGTCGTGACTGGCGCCTTCGGCGTCGTGGATCAGTTGTGTGGCCAGGCTGTGGCACACGGCAGTCAGGGCTTGCAGGAACTCGGGTTCATCTGCTGCCACGCCGGAGGCGCCGGAGCCCATGAGGACCACGGTGTCATTGGTGGACATGCAGCCATCCGAGTCCGCGCGATCAAAGGTGCGCGAACACGCCTCTTCCAGGCAGCGCTGCAGCACTGACGAGGGCATCTGGGCATCCGTGGTGATGACCACCAACATGGTGGCCAGACCCGGTGCCAACATGCCCGCGCCCTTGGCCATGCCGCCCACACTCCACCCCTCCGGGCTCACGTAGGCAGCCTGCTTGGGCACCGTGTCCGTGGTCATGATGGCAGTGGCAGCAGACAGACCGGCAGCGTCGTCCTCAGCAAGGGCTGCAACCACGGGGTCAATGCCGCCCCGGACGGTCCCCAGCGGCAGCTGTTCACCGATCAACCCGGTGGAGCAGACCACCACGTCCCCGGCACCGATTTCCAGAGCCGCACCCACCAGCTCTGCGGTGGTGTGCGAGGTCTGGAAACCTTGCGGGCCGGTGCACGCGTTGGCGCCACCGGAGTTGAGGACCACGGCACGGGTAGTGCCATCGGCAACCACCTGCCGGGACCAGTGCACGGGGGCTGCGGCCACACGGTTGGTGGTGAACACCGCCCCCACGGCGGTCTGAGGGCCGTCGTTGACCACCAAGGCAAAGTCCGGTTTGCCGGAAGGCTTGAATCCCGCCGTGATCCCAGAAGCCCGGAATCCCGATGCGGCAGTCACACCGCGGTCGGTCACCACGGACATGCCGCCACCGGGGTTCTGGGACGGGTGCATGGAATCGTTCACGGGGCCACTCCCTGTTGTGTCAGGCCTGTCTGCTCCGGCAGACCCAAGGCGATGTTCATGGACTGAATGGCACCACCGGCGGTGCCCTTGGTCAGATTGTCCAGAGCTGCCACCACAATCAGGCGGCCGGCCCGTTCATCAGCAACCACCTGCAATTGCACGTGATTGGATCCCAGCACCGCCTGGGTGGTGGGCATCTGCCCCTCAGGCAGCACGTGGACGAACGGCTCCTGGGCGTAGGTGTCCACGTAGAAATCCCGTACGGCGGTGGCTGCCATGGTGCCGGTCAGTTTGGCGGTCGCCGTCGTCAAAATGCCGCGGGGCATGGGCGCCAACGTGGGGGTGAAGGAGACGGTGACCTCGCGGCCACCGGCCACCCAGCCCAGTCCCTGTTCGATCTCCGGGGTGTGACGGTGGAGGCCACCCACGCCGTAGGCGGTCATGTTCCCCATGACTTCAGCCCCCAGCAGGTGCGGCTTGAGAGCCTTGCCTGCCCCTGATGTTCCGGAGGCGGCCACAATCACAATGTCCGTGGTCTCCACTGCACCGGCTGCAACGGCCGGTGCCAGTGCCAGCTGCGATCCGGTGGGGTAACAGCCAGGCACCGCAATCCGCGACTGGCCCTCCAACCGCGAGCGCTGCCGGGTGCCGTGCGGGTCCACAATCATCTCCGGCAGACCGTACGGCCACGTCCCCGCATGAGCGGAACCGTAGAACTGCTCCCAGGCCTCGGATGATTCCAGGCGGTGATCTGCTGCAGCGTCGATCACGATGGTGCCTTCAGGCAGTTGCGCCGCGATCTCTCCGGAGCGTCCGTGCGGAAGTGCCAGGAACACGACGTCGTGTCCGGCCAGCGACTCCACGGTGGAATCCACCAACACTCGATCGGCGAACGCGTGCAGGTGCGGTTGCAGATCCCCCAACCGTTGGCCTGCATTGGAGTGGGCTGCCACAGCTCCGATCTGGAGCTGTGGGTGATGGGCCAACAGCCGCAGGACCTCGCCGCCTGCGTAGCCCGTGGCGCCGGAAACAGCTACGGAAAACGTCATGCGCACCACTTTACGCAAATTTATGCAGTCGTGTCTATATTTATACAACTGCGTTCGTGACGCTGCGGCGATAGGCTCGTGACACACGTCATATGACCGCTGCAGAGCTCTTCGCTCGGGCAGGTCGGGCGTGACCAGCGCTACCCAGAGTGAGGAGACAGTCCCATGCGAGCCGTCCGAATCCACAAACACGGTGGCCCGGAAGTCCTGACCGTGGATGACGTGGACACCCCCACCCCAGGCCCCGGTCAGGTCCTGGTGCGCACGGCACGCACCGGGGTCAATTTCATCGAGACCTACCAGCGCGAGGGGATTTACGACGTCGAACTCCCCTTCCTTCTGGGCTCAGAAGGCTCCGGAGTGGTGGAGGCCGTTGGCGACGGTGTCACCCAGCTCTCCCCCGGTCAGCGTGTGATGACCTCCCAAGGTGTGGGCACCTACGCCGAATACTTCCTGGTCAACGCCGAGCAAGCCGTTGTGGTGCCAGATTCCATCAGCGATGACGACGCCGGTGCCCTACCCCTTCAAGGTTTCACCGCGCATTACCTCACCCGTTCCACCTACGCCGTGGGCCCAGAAACCACTGCGGTCATCACCGCTGCTGCGGGTGGTGTGGGCGGTCTGGCCATTCAGTACATGAAACAGTTGGGCGCCACGGTGATCGGACTGACCTCCAGCCAGAACAAGGCGGAGACCGCGCGGTCACTGGGAGCCGACCATGTTCTTCCGTACGACGGATTCGTAGACGCAGTGCTGGATCTGACCGACAGCATGGGGGCGGACGTGGTCTACGACTCCGTGGGCAAATCCACTTTTGACGAATCCTTGGCGGCCACCAAGACCCGCGGGACCGTGGTGGTCTTTGGTGGCGCCTCCGGCCAGGTTCCGCCGTTCGATCTCCAGCGCCTCAACGCCATGGGATCGCTCTATGTGACCAGGCCGTCCCTCAACGCCTACCTGCGCACCCCGGAGGAACTGCAGTGGCGCGCCCAGGAGATGTTCCAGGCCATTGAATCGGGACTCACAGTCCGCGTGGGTGGAAATTACACGCTGGAGGATGCCGCATCAGCACACGCGGATTTGGAGTCACGGGCAACGCAGGGCAAGCTGCTGCTCACCCCGTGATGTCCTTGGTGTTCTTGTGAGAGCGCGCCGGGGCCTCA
>NZ_JROX01000143.1:0-21740 GCF_000800955.1 Kocuria sp. ZOR0020 | reverse complement strand
GACAACGACGCCGACACTCACGTGAGTGTCGGCGTCGTTGTCTGTGTGGGCGCTGGAACCACGCTTTTGCCGGTGTCCCAGCGGCAACGGTGGCCGAAACCGAGTTGTGAACGGCCCTCATGGGCCGGGGCAGGGCTCAGTTGGCGCTGATGTGACCGTGTCCGGTGGGGCGATCCATGGTGGCGGACGGAGTCCATTCACCGGTCACCAGGTAAGCCACCTTGCGGGCCACGGACACCCCGTGGTCACCAATGCGCTCCAGGTAACGGGCGGAGAGGGTGACGTCCACGGCGGTGCTGACCGGAGAGTCCCAGGAGTCGCTGCCCAGGGCATTGAACACTTCCTGGTGGAGGGCGTTGACCTCACCCTTTTGGGTGTAGATGTCATCAGCCACGGACATGTCCCGGGTTTCCAGGATCTGGATGACGCCCTGGATGATCTGCAGGTCCAGATCGAACATGCGGCGGAAGGTCTCTTCCAACTGCTGCGGCAGAACGGGCTCGGGGTAGCGGCGTCGTGCATCCTGCGCCAGGTGACGGGCAAGGTCGCCCATGCGCTCCAAGGAGGAGCTCATGCGCAGAGCACCCACGATCATGCGGAGGTCGGAGGCCACGGGGGACTGCAGGGCCAGGATGTCGATCGAACGCTCGTCCAGCTCGTTCTGCATGAAGTCGATCCGGGCATCCCCGGCAATGACTTCCTGTGCGGTTTCCAAATCGGCCTCCAGGAAGGCCTGGCGGGCCTCGGTCAGGGCCTTGTGCACCAGGGTGGCGATCTCCACCAGTTCCTCGCCAACCTGCTTGAGTTCTGCCTGGAAAACTTCGCGCATCACGCGCTCCTCTCGAATCTTGTGCCCACTGCTGTGCTGCGGCGGGTGCCGAGCGTTGAGGGTGTTGATGAGTGGGCACGGCTGCGCCACTTCAGATCCAGCCATCAAGCCTACCGCCGATCTCCGCGCCGTGGCGGGTTCGCGGGGAGACGCGAGGGGGCGCTTAGGTGAACGTCTGGCCAACTGCCAGGGAATCATCCGTGACACCGGGGCCGCAGCGGATTTCAACGCCACTTTTGTGCCGCAGGTTGGGGATCGCCCGCATACGCTAGGGGCGTGGATTCTTCCGTCGTTGCCGCAGTCGCAGGGCTGATCGGCCTGCTGCTGGGCTTGAGTGGCCTCCTGGTACTCAGGGGGACACCCCGCCGTCGTGCGGATGCCTCGGAGATCGCCGAGCCCGGGCTTACCGACGGCGCTGCCGATGTCCTCTCCGTGATCGGACAGGCCTATGTGGTGGTGGACGGTGTGGACGGCGTGGTCCGTGCCTCCCCGGCCGCTTACGCCTTTGGGCTGGTGCGCGGCTACGTGGTGGTTCAGGAGGACTTGCTGCGGATGATCCGTACGGTGCGTGCCACCGGGGTGACCGGCGAGTGCCGGTTGGAAATCGGGCCGGGGGGCAATCAGCCCGGGACCACGGTGCTGGACATGCGGGTGGCCATCCTGGGGGATGAATACGTGCTGTTGCTGGCGGAGGACCAGACGGAGATTGTGCGGGCGCAGTCGGTGCGCAGCGATTTTGTGGCCAACGTGTCCCATGAACTCAAGACCCCGGTGGGTGCAATTCGCCTGCTCTCGGAGGCCATTGACGATGCCGCTGACGATCCTGAAGCCATCCGCCACTTCACCAAGAGCTTGCACAAGGAATCCGCCCGGCTCAGTGCCCTGGTGCAGGACATCATGGAGTTGTCCCGCCTGCAGGGCACGGACGTGGTGGCCGCAGGCCAGCCGGTGGACCTGGACCGTGTGGTGGGGGAGGCGATTGACCGCAATCGGCTGACTGCCGAATCCCGGGAGATCAAAATCGTGGCCGGCGGGCGCATCAACGCCCAGGCTTTCGGCGACGTCGATCTTCTGACCACCGCCTTGCGCAACCTGATCGACAACGCCATCCGCTACTCCCCGTCCGGAACCCGCGTGGGAATCGGGCTGCGGGAACGTGACGGCATGATCCAGATTTCTGTCACGGACCAAGGCCCCGGCATTTCGGAGGAGGAGCAGGAGCGCATCTTTGAGCGCTTCTACCGCGTGGACACTGCTCGTTCCCGCCAGACCGGTGGCACCGGGCTGGGGCTGAGCATTGTCAAACACGTCATGCAGCAGCACGGCGGTGAGGTCACGGTCTGGTCCAGAGAGGGCCACGGCTCCACGTTCACCTTGTCCATTCCCGTCATGGAGGACATGGACTTCCCGGAAACCTTGGCGGAGTCCTCATCCGCTCACGACGACGCCCGCATCGGCGCCACCTTGATCCCTGAACCGAACGGAGAACGAGCATGACCCGAATCCTGATCGTGGAAGATGAGGAGTCGCTGTCTGATCCGCTGGCCTACCTGCTGGGCCGTGAAGGATTCGAGTCCCAGGTGGTGGACAACGGCCTGGATGCGGTCACGGAGTTCGAGCGCAACGGTGCCGACCTGATCCTGTTGGACCTCATGCTACCGGGGCAGTCCGGTACGGAGGTGTGCCGTCAGATCAGGCAGAAGTCCGTGGTGCCCATCATCATGCTCACCGCGAAGGATGCGGAGATTGACAAAGTGGTGGGCCTGGAGCTCGGTGCGGATGACTACGTGACCAAGCCGTATTCATCCCGCGAGTTGGTGGCTCGAATCCGGGCGGTGCTCAGGCGCCGCACGGAACCCGAGGACACGGACTCCACCACGGTTGCCGCAGGCCCCGTTCGCATGGACGTGGAGCGTCACGTGGTGAGCGTGGACGGGGAGAACGTGAGCATGCCGCTTAAGGAGTTCGAGCTGCTGGAGATGCTGCTGCGCAACGCCGGCAGGGTGCTCACGCGCGGGCAGCTGATCGACCGCGTGTGGGGCTCGGACTACGTGGGGGACACCAAGACTCTGGATGTGCACGTCAAGCGCCTGCGCTCCAAGATTGAACCCGATCCGTCCGATCCGCGGTACCTGGTCACGGTGCGCGGGTTGGGCTACAAGTTCGAGCTCTGAGTCCAGCCCTCCGTTCAGAGCGTTCTGCGGTGAGCCACCACCGCTGCTTGGCCGAGCAAGATTGAGTTCACGGAAGCAAGACTGAAGTCACCGATCATGATGAAGGGCCCCACGCCGTGGCGTGGGGCCCTTCATCGCTTCAAGAGTCCTGTGGGGTCATGCACCCGTGAGGTGGGTCAGTGACCGCTGCCGTGCTCCGCAGCACCCGGGGTGTTGGACGGGTTGGCCGGAGTCTCCGGGGCGCCGCCGGGGATGTACTCGGCGTAGCGCGGGAAGGTGTGATCCAGAACCGGCACTGACTTGGTCAGCTCGGACTCGCCGGTGTCAAAGGTGGTTTCCACCATCATGCCGGGCTGGGCGCCGGCCTGATCCAAAGTGGCCTCGTTCTCCGAGTCCTGCAGGCGGGTTTCACCGTTGGCGGGTACTTCAACCTCGGCGGAGGCCTGATCCGTGGTGACCGTCAGGGTGATGTCCTGATCGGTCTTGTTGACCACGGTGCCCAGGATGCGTCCGGGGTCGTTCTCCGACTCCGCCACAATCAGGATGTTGTTCAGCGAAACCTGGTCCATCTCCTCCACGATGCCGTCACCCGGGGAGTACTGCATGGTGGTGGCTTGCGGGTTGATGTACGAGCAACCTGTTACGGACAGGGTGGCTGCAACGACTGCTGCGCAGAGGCCAGCCATCTTGGCCTTCTTGCGGGCGGCGATGTTCACGGCGCGAACTCCTCGACGGTTCGGTGGCTTTCTGCCTCATGCTATCCGCTTGGCCACGGATCGTCTGCATCCGCTCGCGGGGGATTGCCGTGGGATGGCAACTCGACCCGCTTCTGCGGCCTGATCGCTGGCCGCGGACGCCCGAAAGCGAGGCACATCACCGTGCTAGAATTGCTCGTCGGAAAGGGGCACATTACATGGTTTTTGAGGTTGGCGAGACAGTCGTCTACCCCCACCACGGGGCGGCACTGATCGAGGAGATCAAGACCCGCACCATCAAGGGTGAAGAAAAGATGTACCTCAAGCTCAAGGTCACCCAGGGTGATCTGGTGATTGAGGTTCCGGCAGAGAACGTTGATTTGGTGGGCGTCCGCGATGTTGTGGATGAGGAAGGCCTCAAAGAGGTCTTTGCCGTGCTGCAGGCGCAGGACGTTGAGGAAGCCAGCAACTGGTCCCGCCGTTACAAGGCCAACGTGGAAAAGCTCGCCTCCGGTGACGTGCTCAAGGTGGCTGAGGTTGTTCGTGACCTGTGGCGCCGTGACAAGGACCGCGGCTTGTCCGCCGGTGAAAAGCGCATGCTGACCAAGGCCCGCCACATTCTGACCTCTGAGTTGGCTCTGGCCAAGGACATCGACGAGGACGAGGCGGAAAAGCGCCTGGACGACGTCCTGGCGGCCTGAGGCCCGCCATCCAGTAGGTTCCGGGCACGGAATCAGAACAGAACACTTGTGATTATGACGACGGCGAACCCGACTCCCGCAGGAGGGTTCGCCGTCGTTGTTGTTGCTGCAGGTTCTGGCACCCGGCTGGGGCAGGGCATCCCCAAGGCGCTGGTGGAGGTGGGTGGTGGCACCATCCTGAGCCACGCACTGGCGGGCATTGCCGCCAGCGGTGTGTGTGAAGGGGCAGAGGGGTGGCAGGCTCCCGTGGTCGTCACCGTGCCGCAAGGCGACACTGCCCTCACGGCTGTTGCCCGGTCTGCCGGGGCGCATGCGGTGGAGGGTGGTTGCAGTCGCGCGGCCAGTGTCCGTGAGGCCCTCCAGTTGCTGACCCGGCTCCGCTCCCAGGGCACGGCAGCTTTCCGCGGGGTCCTGGTTCACGACGCCGCCCGGTGCCTGACTCCGCCGGAGGTCTTCCACCGTGTGGTGGCAGCCCTGCAGGAGGGGCACCAAGCGGTGGTGCCCGTGTTGCCGGTGGTGGACACCATCCGTTCCGTGGACGCCCACGGCAACAGCCAGGGCACGGTGGAGCGCAGCCATCTGCGCGCCATCCAGACCCCGCAGGGTTTTGACTGGGACTTGATTGTGGACGTCAACGGTGCAGCCGGTCTCACGCACGATGACCGGATCACGGATGATGCCTCCCTGGTGGAGCAGTTCTCCGAGGTGCCCGTGCACACGGTGGACGGGGATGAGACCGCTCTGAAGATCACCCGTCCCATGGACTTGTTGTTGGCGCAGGCCATTCTGGATTCCCGCACTGACGCCGCCGGCTGAGCACCTGCACCCCAGAAAGGCCAGAACCACACATGAGCACCGAACACCCCTCATCAGCACCCATGAACCTGCCGCGTACGGGCATTTCCGTGGATGTGCACGCCTTTGCCTCGGATCAGGAATGTGCTGCTCACGAGTCCGGCACGGTGCAGCTGTGGCTGGCCGGTCTGCACTGGCCGGGGGAGCGGGGCCTGTCTGGGCACTCGGATGGTGACGTGGTGGCCCACGCCGCTGCGGATGCCTTGTTCTCAGCGGCCGGCTGTGGGGACCTGGGCTCCAACTTTGGTGTGGATCGCCCGGACATGGCCGGTGCTTCGGGGGAGCGGATCCTGCGGGAGGCGGCACAGATCGTGCGGGAGGCAGGTTTCATCCCGGGCAACATCGCCGTTCAGTTGATCGGGCAGCGGCCCAAGTTTGCCCCGCGCAGGGAGGAAGCCCAGGCGGTGTTGACCCAGTCCGCAGGATGCCCCGTGACGGTGGCTGCAACCACCTCGGACCACTTGGGTTTCACCGGGCGGGTGGAGGGGCTGGCTGCTGTGGCCACTGCCCTGGTGGTCCCGCAAGCCTGACGGCGGCTGGATCGTTAGACTTGCCAGAGTGACCCTGCGCTTCTACGACACCGCCACAGCATCCATCCGTGACTTCACACCTGTCCATCAGGGGGAGGCGCGGTTGTACTACTGCGGTGCCACGGTGCAGGGCCGCCCGCACATTGGGCATGTCCGCTCGGCCCTGGTCTTTGACATCCTCACCCGTTGGCTGCGTGATGGTCACGGCTACACCGTCACCTCCGTGCGCAACGTGACGGACATTGACGACAAAATTTTGGCCAATTCGCTGGCCTCCTTTGCCGATGGGTTCCAGGGTGATCACCCCCGGGAAGCCTGGTGGGCCTTGGCTTACCGGTTCGAGAAGATCTTCACGGAGGCCTACGGTGCACTGGGCATCGAGGATCCGACGTATGAACCCCGCGCCACCGGTCACGTTCCGGAGATGCATGAACTCATCACTGAACTGATTCAGGCCGGTCACGCCTACCCGGCTGAAGACGGTTCCGGGGACGTCTATTTTGATGTCCGGTCATGGCCCCGGTACGGGGAATTGACCCGCCAACGCGTGGAGGACATGCAGGACGCCCCGGACGCTGATCCGCGTGGCAAGCGCGATCCCCGGGACTTCGCCCTGTGGAAGGGGCACAAGGACTCGGATCCGGAGACTGCGGCCTGGGATTCGCCGTGGGGCCGTGGCCGGCCGGGCTGGCACCTGGAGTGCTCTGCCATGGCAGGCAAGTATCTGGGGGACACCTTTGACATCCACGGTGGCGGCCTGGACCTGCGCTTCCCTCACCACGAGAACGAACTGGCTCAGTCCGCTGCGGCCGGCCGCGGGTTCGCCAACTTCTGGTTGCACAACGGCCTGGTGACCTACCAGGGGGAGAAGATGTCCAAGTCCATTGGCAACACCATCTCCCCGGAGGAGATGGTGCAGATGGCCCGTCCGTTGGCGGTGCGCTACTACCTGGGCCAGGCTCAGTACCGCTCTGTCCTGGATTACCGGCCCACGTCCTTGGAGGAGGCCACGGCCGCCGTCGAGCGGGTGGAGGCATTCCTCAAGGCCGCGCAGGAGGCCGGCGTGGATCTGGGGTGGACTCCTGCGGAGATTCCCGCCAATTTCAGGGAAGCGATGGACGATGACCTCAACGTCCCCCGCGCACTCGGTGCCCTCCACGACGCCGTCCGCGCAGGCAATGCTGCCCTCCACTCCGTTCCTTCCAACGATGACGCTGCACCGTCATCTGCCGCCGGATCCGCCCGTGCGGTGGCTGCCATGACGGAGATCCTGGGGCTGCGTCAGCTCATGGATCTGGACGGTGCATCCGGTGCCGCTGGCGAGCACCAGGCGTTGGATCACCTGGTCAAGGACCTCTTGGAGCGTCGTGCAGCGGCTCGGGCATCCAAGGACTGGGCTGAGGCCGACCGCCTCCGGGACACCCTGGCGACAGCCGGCGTCCAGGTGGCAGACGGTGCCGGCGGATCCACGTGGTCGTTGGGTTGACAGACCCCAGCTTGTGACGGCCCTCATACGGGCCACTGGAAACTTTTGAAGAACAGGTAGGAACTTTCATGGCAACGTCTCGTCGTCCAGGTGCAGGTAACAGCAAGAAGAAGGGCCCCAGTGTGGGCACGGGCGGCCACGGTCGTCGTCGTTTGGAGGGCAAGGGCCCCACCCCCAAGGCCGAGGATCGCCCGTATCACAAGGCTTACAAGATGAAGAAGGCCGCTGAGCGCCGCAATGCTGCCCGACCCAAGGGTGCGGCAGAGCGCGGGCCCGTGCGTGGCCACAACCGCCGCGGCCCAGGAAAGACCGAGGATCTGGTCACCGGACGCAACGCGGTCCTGGAGTCGCTGCGGGCTGGTGTCCCGGCCAAGACCCTCTACGTGGCCACTCGCATTGAGGCCGATGACCGCATCCGCGAAATCCTCAAACTGTGCGCGGAGGGTCAGGTGCCGGTCCTGGAGGCCACCAAGCCTGAGTTGGACCGGCTCACGGAGGACGCCGTTCACCAGGGCGTTGCCCTGCAGGTCCCACCGTACGAGTACGACGACGCCGAAGATCTGATAGGCCAGGTCATGGCCACGTGGCAGAAGGACAAGTCGCAGCGCGCACCGTTGATCGTGGCCTTGGACGGCATCACGGATCCTCGCAATCTGGGTGCCATCATCCGTAGTGTCTCCGCCTTTGCCGGGGATGCCGTGGTGCTTCCGGAGCGTCGGTCCACCGGGGTCACGGCCACGGCGTGGAAGACCAGCGCAGGTGCTGCCGCCCGCGTGCCGGTGGCCAAGGCCACCAACTTGAACCGGGCCGTGGAGAAGGCCAAGGCCGCAGGATTCTTTGTGGTGGGTCTGGACGGCGGCGGGGACGTTGAGCTCCCGCAGCTGGATCTGGCCACGGAACCCTTGGTGGTTGTGGTGGGTTCCGAGGGCAAGGGCCTGTCCCGCCTGATCACGGAGAACTGCGATCAGATCGTCTCCATCCCCATTGACTCCGCCATGGAGTCGTTGAACGCGTCCATGGCCGTGGGCATCACGCTGTACGAGGTTGCGCGTCGTCGTGCCCGGTGAACGTCCCCTGATGCAGACCCCGGATCGTCCGGTCAGCAGTGCCCACCCGCGTCCGCGCTCGCGTCCTTTAGGGGTTTCCCGCACCCCCGGTGACAGCCTGGCGGCCAATGTGGCCGTGTGGGCGCCCGGACTGGAAGCAGTGGACCTGATCTGGTCCGAACCCGGGCAACCGTGGCAACGGCACACGCTGATGCACCTGGAAGGTGGGGTGCATTTTGACCTGATCCATGTCAGCCCGGACCGGGCACTGGCCTCAGCCAACAGTGACTTGGACCCGTACACGTTCATGGCTCTGCCGCCGGGGACCCGCTACGGGTTCATCCCCACATCTTCCAGCATGCTGCGCCAGCCCAACCACACCCCGGAAACCGAACAGATCTTCTTGGATCCGCACGGCCTGGGAATCGAGCGTGTGGCCCGTGCAGACCAACTGCCCGGACACGATGACCGCCCGGATGCCTACGGCACCCGTTATGTCTCCTCCGTGGTGGACGAACGGTTCGACTGGGGCGATGACGTCCACCCGGACATCCCCTGGCGGGACACCGTGGTGTACGAGGCCCATGTGAAGGGCCTGACCATCCAGCACCCGGACATCCCGGAACACCTGCGCGGAACCTACGCGGGGTTGGGGCATCCGGTGATGATCGACTACCTGAAGTCACTGGGCATCACCACCGTTGAGCTGCTGCCCATCCACGCCCACCTGGATGAAGCCCACCTCACGGAGAACGGGCTGACCAACTACTGGGGTTACAACACCCTGTCCTACTTTGCTCCGCACGCGGCCTATGCCACGGCGGAGGCTCGGGCTCGCGGGACGCAGGGTGTGCTGGATGAGGTCAAGGCCATGGTCAAGGCGCTGCACGCGGCCGGCCTGGAAGTGGTCCTGGACGTGGTCTACAACCACACGGCAGAAGGTGGCCCCACGGAGCAGCCGTATTGCTGGCGTGGCTTGGGCGATGAGCACTGGTACCGCCACCACAACGGGCACTACCTGGACATGACCGGGTGCGGAAACACCCTGGATTTTGCCAACCCCAACGTGGTGCGCATGACCCTGGACTCCCTGCGGTACTGGGTGCGTCAGGTTCACATTGACGGTTTCCGTTTCGATCTTGCGCCCACCCTGGCTCGGGATTCGCAGCACACCTTCAGCCAGCGCCACCCGTTCCTGGTGGCTGCCACCGCTGATCCCAGCATCGGCGCCTCCAAGCTGATCGCAGAGCCCTGGGATGTGGGCATGGGCGGATGGCAAACCGGAAACTTCCCGCCCGGATGGGCCGACTGGAACGATTCCTACCGGGACACCGTGCGTGAATTCTGGCTGACGGATCAGCGGGCCATTGCCAGCGGCGGAACCGGCGGAAGCCTGTCCCGGCTGGCTGATGCCCTGGCCGGGTCCAACAGTCGCTTTGAGGCCTCCGGGCGAACTCCGTTGTCCGCCGTGAACTTTGTGACCGCTCACGATGGCTTCACCCTGTATGACCTCACGGCGTATGACCAGAAGCACAACGAGGCCAACCGGGAAGGCAACCGGGACGGTACCAATGACAACCACTCGTGGAACCACGGGGAGGAAGGCCCCGCGCGCACTGCCTCGGTTAGGGCAGCCCGTGCCCGGACCGCACGCAACATCATGGCCACACTCCTGCTGTCCCAGGGCGTTCCCATGATCACCGCGGGGGATGAGTTCCTGCGCACTCAGGGCGGCAACAACAACGCCTACTGTCAGGATTCACCCATCGGCTGGGTGGATTGGAAGAAGACTCCGGCGGACCGCGCCATGCTGGCCTGCACCCAGGAGCTGCTGCGGTTGCGTCGCCGGTTCCTCCAGGACCAGCCAGAGGACTACATGCGCCGCGTCCATGACGTGCGCATGGAATGGTTCTCGCCCAGCGGCAACCACATGCACTCCTACGAGTGGCAGGCCGCCGGGTTCCGCACCGTTCAGATGGTCATTGGTGCCCGTGCCGGGACCACCACCGCGCTGGTGCTGGTCAATGGCAGTGCCCTCGATGTTGAGGTCACTCTGCCGTCCCAGGACGCGATCGAGGAGATCGTGAGCCGCGGGGAGGAAGCTGAGCCGGAGGACGCACCCACAGGCTTCGAGCTGCTGTTCTCCACGGATGCCGCCCTGCGGCCCAGCTACGGAATGCGTCTGTCCACCGGCGATTCGACGGTGGCGCCGTCCATGTCTGTCACGGTGTTGCGGTTGATCTGAGAGTCTGTCCTTTCAGCTCAGGAGCTGTTTCAGGCTGATCAAACAGAACGCCCGTTCCGGTGCATCCCGGAACGGGCGTTCTGTTTGATCCGCGGTGGAGGCTCACCCTCAGGCGTTGACCACCAGGCCCAACTCAGCCTTGTTGGTCAAGTGCTTGCTGTTGGGCAGCACCCGCACGGTGTACCCGAATGGCCCGGAGCGGTCGATGGTGATGGAACCGGTGAAGGCCCACTTGCCGTCGGTGGTGGCCCGCACCTGGTCCAGGACGCCAAAGCTGCGTTCGTGGATGTGGTCGGACTCGGACACCCGGCCGTAGCCGATTTCCACGGTGACATCATCAGGAGAGAGCTCACCCAACTGCACGTAGGCGGTCACGGTCAGGTTGTCACCGATCTGTGGGATCTCTGCAACGGCCTCAGCCTCCACGTGCTCCACCCGCACACCGGCCCAGCCTTGGCGGACGTGATTGATCCACCGGGAGGATTCGCGTGCTGCGGCATGCTCGGAGGCGGCTGCTTCACGTCCCGACAGTGCTGCCGGAATGTAGAGCTTGCGCACGTAGTCCTCCAACATGCGCTTGGCGGAGACCTTGGGGCCAAGGTTGGACAGCGTGTGCTTGACCATGGCCAACCACTGGTGGGGCACAACGTCGTCGTCGTAGGAGGCCTTCTCCCCGTAGAAGCGGGGGGCCACGTGATCCTCGATCAACTCGTAGAGGGCTGCAGCCTCAATGTTGTCGCGCTCCTCCGTGGAGGCCCGGTTGTCCGCGGTGGGGATGGCCCAGCCGTTCTGGCCGTCGTACATCTCGTCCCACCAGCCATCCAGCACGGACAGGTTCAGGCCACCGTTGATGGCGGCCTTCATCCCGGAGGTGCCACAGGCTTCCAGAGGACGCAGCGGGTTGTTCAGCCACACGTCACAGCCGGGGAACAGGGTGCGGGCCATGGCGATGTCGTAGTTCGGCAGGAACACGATCCGGTGGCGGACCTCCGGGTCATCCGTGAATTTCACCAGGTCGCGGATCATCTGCTTGCCCATCTCATCCGCGGGGTGGGACTTGCCGGCCACCACCAGCTGGACGGGGCGGTGGGGGTCCAGCAGCAGGCGCTTCAGGCGTGCAGGGTCACGCAGCATCAGGGTCAGCCGCTTGTAGGTGGGCACCCGGCGCGCAAAACCGATGGTCAGAACGTCCGGGTCCAGGACGGACTCGGTCCAGCCCAACTCGGCATCCGCGGCGCCACGCTTCTTCCAGGAGGCGCGCAGGCGGGCACGGACGTCCTCCACCAAGGCGGAGCGTAGTTCGCGGCGGACCTTCCACAACTCGGCGTCGTCCACCTTGTTGATGGCCCGCCACCGGGATTCCAGGTCCGGCTGGCTGCGGTCCACAGCCAGGACCTCCATGCGGGGATCGATCCAGGACGGAACGTGCACCCCGTTGGTCACGGAGGTGATGGGTACCTCGTCATGTTCAAATCCCGGCCAGAGCCCGGCAAACATGTCACGGGAGACCTTGCCGTGCAGCTTGGCCACACCGTTGGCCCGCTGTGCCAGGCGCAGACCCATCACGGCCATGTTGAACTTGGACGGGTCACCGCCGTCGTAGTTCTCGTCTCCCAGCGCCAGAATGCGGTCCGTGGGGACCTCCGGGGCAAGACCTGCGGAGAAGAACCGGTTGATCTGGTCCTTCTCAAACCGGTCAATGCCGGCAGGTACCGGGGTGTGCGTGGTGAACACCGTGGCGGAGCGGACGGCGGTCAGGGCCTCGTCCCAGGACATGGGTACCTGTCCGGTGCCTGGTGCCATGAGCTCGGAGATGCGCTCAATGCCCAGGAAGCCTGCGTGGCCCTCGTTGCAGTGGAACACCTCGGGGGCTGGGGCCCCGGTCAAACGGGAGAAGATGCGCAGAGCGCGCACACCGCCCATGCCCAGCAGCAATTCCTGCTGGAGGCGGTGGTCCCCGCCGCCACCGTAGAGGCGGTCGGTGATGTTGCGGGCGTGGTCGTCGTTGTCAGCAATGTTGGAGTCCAGCAGCAGCAGGGGGACGCGGCCGACGTCGGCGCGCCAGATCTGCGCCAGAAGTCGCCTGCCGTCCGGCAAGGGGAGGTCAACCCGTGCCGGCGTCCCGTCGTCCTCACGCAGCAGGCTCAGGGGCAGACCGTCCGGATCCAGAACCGGGTAGTCCTCCAACTGCCAGGCATCACGGGACAGGGACTGCTTGAAGTAGCCGTGCTGGTAGAGCAGGCCAACACCCACAATCGGGATGCCCATGTCAGAGGCGGTCTTGAGGTGATCGCCGGCCAGGATGCCCAGGCCGCCGGAGTACTGCGGAAGAACGGAGGTGATGCCGTATTCGGCGGAGAAGTAGGCAATGGACTTGGGGGAATCAGCAGAAACTTCCTGCTGGTACCAGAGGTCTTGGCCCAGGTAGGTCTCCAGCTCGGCGTCCTGCGTCTGAATGCGCTCAACCAACTCGGGATCTTCAGCGATCTGCTGAATTTCCTCGCGGGTCAAGGAACCCAGGAGCTTGACGGGGTCGTGATTGACGCTGTCCCAAGCCTGTGGGTTGAGATCAGCAAAGAGCTGTTCGGTGGATTTGTTCCACGACCAGCGGAGGTTGTTGGCGAGCCTGCTCAGAGGGCGAATCGACTCGGGGAGGACAGTGCGTACGGTGAACCTGCGGATAGCCTTCACAGGCGCAGAATATCGGGTGTATGCCTGTGGCACGATTCGAGCGGCAATCAGGCGCAATCGTGACGGGGATCTCTCCAGGTACTTCATCCGCGGCGCCGGACTGACTACGGTGAGACACGTGACTTCGTTGAACTCGAACAACTCAGCCAGCCCCACGCATTCCACGCAGGATCCGGCCACCAAACCGGCTCCCGCCCAGTCGCCGCTGAAGCCGACTGGTGTTGCCGCCGCAGGCACGCCGGAGTCCAGCGCCGTCGTCGATCGCTCCCATCTGGTTTACGGCCGTATCCCGATTGAGCAGGTCTCTCCCGTGGTGCACAACGGGCAGCGGCCGGCCACCGCGGTTCCGGGCGAATCAATCCGGGTGGGTGCCACCGTCTACCGGGAAGGCCATGACGCCCTGGGTGTGGCTGCCGTGCTGTACAACCCGGAGGGGCAGGAGACCGAGCGGGTTCTGCTCACCCTCAAGAGCAAAGGCACGGACCGCTTCGAAGGCTGGTTGACCCCCACCTCGGAGGGTGACTGGAGCTTTGCCATCGAGGGCTTCTCTGATGTTTTCGGCACATGGCATCACGACGCCGCCATCAAGCTGGCCGTTGGCCAGGACGTCGAATTGATGATGGATGAAGGCGCGCTGGTGTTCGAGCGGGCCGCAGCAGAGTCCGAGCGCCCGCAGGACCAGCGCAGCCTGTTCACCAAGGTTGCCGAACACCTCAAGGACCGTTCCGTGCCTGCCGGACAGCGCTTTGCAGAGGCCACGGATCGCGGCATCCTCTCCGCGGTGGAGCGCAACCCCATCCGCGCCCTGGTCACGGAATCGCAGCGCTACCCCATCCGTGTGGAGCGTGAAGCAGCCGGGCGCGGTGCCTGGTACGAGTTCTTCCCGCGGTCCGAGGGCGCGGAGTGGAACCCGGAGACCGGTCAATGGCGTTCCGGCACGTTTGTCACCGCCGCTGAGCGTCTGGATGCCGTTGCGGGGATGGGCTTTGACGTCATCTACCTGCCGCCCATCCATCCCATCGGTGTGGCCCACCGCAAGGGCCCCAACAATTCCTTGACCCCGGCTCCGGGGGACCCCGGTTCCCCGTGGGCCATCGGTGCAGCCGAGGGTGGCCATGACGCCATCCACCCGGACCTGGGCGGCTTTGAAGAGTTCGATGCCTTTGTGGCGCGTGCTCATGAACTCGGTCTGGAAGTTGCCCTGGACCTGGCACTTCAGGCGTCCCCGGACCACCCCTGGGTGCAGTCCAACCCGGAGTGGTTCACCACCCGCGCTGATGGCACCATCGCCTATGCGGAGAACCCGCCCAAGAAGTACCAGGACATCTACCCCCTGAACTTTGACAACGATCCTGAGGGCCTCTCCCAGGAGGTCTTGCGGATCGTGAAGTTGTGGATGTCCCACGGCATCCGAATCTTCCGCGTGGACAACCCGCACACCAAGCCCCTGTGGTTCTGGGAATGGCTGCTGGGGGAGATCCACAAGATCGATCCCGGAGTGGTGTTCCTGGCGGAGGCCTTCACCCGCCCGGCCATGATGCAGGGGCTGGCCAAGGCCGGTTACCAGCAGTCCTACTCCTACTTCACCTGGCGCAACGCCAAGTGGGAGTTGGAGGAGTACCTGGAGGAGATCTCCCGGGAGACCGCCTCCCACTACCGCCCCAACTTTTTTGTCAACACCCCTGACATCCTCACGGACTACTTTGTCCACGGCGGGCGCCCGTCCTTCAAGATCCGCGCCGCACTGGCCGCCACGGCATCACCGCTGTGGGGCATGTACGCGGGCTTTGAGCTCTACGAAAACGTCCAGCGCCAGGGTGCTGAGGAAGCCAACGACAACGAGAAGTACCAGTACCGTCCCCGCGACTTCGACGGCGCTGAGGCCCGCGGTGACTCCTTGGCCCCGTACGTCCGCCGCCTCAACCAGATCCGCCGCGAGCACCCCGCTCTGCTGGATCTGCAGAACCTCACCCTGCACAACACGGATGACGACGCCGTGCTGTGCTTCTCCAAGACCAAGACGGTCACGGACGACGACGGCGAGCACGAGGACACCCTGATCGTGGTGGTCAACACCGATCCCCATTCAGTGCGAATTGCCAACATCGATCTGGACCTGGATGCTCTGAAGCTGCGTCCGGAGGACCGTCATGAGGACGGCACCTTCTCCGCAGATGATCTGCTGACAGGTGCTTCCTGGAACTGGGGCGAGCACGTGTGGGTGCGTCTTGACCCGTTCTACGAGCCCGTCCACATTGTGCAGGTCCGCCGCAGCCGCTGATCACAGCACCTGCGGGCAATGTTGCAACATCAGAACCGGCCGTGCAGGCGTCATCGTCAGGTGACGGTGCACGGCCGGTTCTGTATTGCCAGTATTCTTAGACCGCATTGTTGGCCTGACGTCAGAGTTGATGCAGGTTGGCCTGAGCGGTTCCGTCCGAACAATCCAGTCCAGGAGAGCGCACGCCTGTGAACGCCTTGAACCCCTCCAACTTTGGTGTCCATGCCCCGGGTATTTCCCACGATCCCGACTGGTTCCGCAAGGCCGTGTTCTACGAGGTCCTGGTCCGGGCCTTCTCGGATGCCAACGGGGATGGTTCGGGTGACTTCTCCGGTCTGATCGACAAACTGGACTACCTGCAGTGGCTGGGAATCGACTGCCTGTGGATTCCGCCGTTCTACGAGTCCCCGCTGCGTGACGGCGGCTACGACATCTCCGATTACTACTCCGTGCTGGATGAGTTCGGGACCGTCTCCGACTTCAAACGGTTGGTGGCAGAGGCCCACGCTCGTGGTCTGCGTGTGATCACGGATCTGCCCCTGAACCACACCTCGGATCAGCACCCGTGGTTCCAGGCCTCCCGTGAGGATCCGGACGGCCCCTTTGGTGACTTCTACGTGTGGTCTGACACGGATGAGCTCTACCAGGACGCCCGCATCATCTTTGTTGACACGGAGGAGTCCAACTGGACCTTTGATCCTGTGCGCCGGCAGTTCTTCTGGCACCGGTTCTTCTCTCACCAGCCTGACCTCAACTTTGACAACCCCAAGGTTGAGGATGCCGTGTTCGACGTCGTGAAGTTCTGGCTGGACATGGGCATTGACGGCTTCCGCGCCGATGCCATCCCGTACCTGGTGGAGGAGGACGGCACCAACTGTGAGAACCTCCCGGGCACCCACGACTTCCTGGTGCGCCTGCGCCGCATGGTGGATGAGCAGTACCCGGGTCGCGTGATCATTGCAGAGGCCAACCAGCCGCCGGAGGAAGTGGTGGAGTACTACGGCTCGGAGGAGGACCCCGAGTGCCACATGTGCTTCCACTTCCCGATCATGCCGCGGATTTTCTACGCGTTGCGGGATCAGAAGGCTGCTCCGATCGTGGAGACCATGGATGCCACCCCGGCCATTCCGCGGGGCACCCAGTGGGGTACGTTCCTGCGCAATCACGATGAACTGACCCTGGAAATGGTCACCCCGGAGGAACGCCAAGCCATGCTGGGCTGGTACGCCCCGGATTCGCGGATGCGCGCCAACGTGGGCATCCGGCGTCGTCTGGCCACGTTGCTGGACAACTCCCGGGCGGAGACCGAGCTGATCCACGCCCTGCTGTTCGCCATGCCGGGCAGCCCGTTCCTGTACTACGGGGATGAGATCGGCATGGGGGACAACATCTGGCTGGATGACCGTGATGCCTCCCGTACGCCCATGCAGTGGACCCCGGACCGCAACGCCGGGTTCTCCAATGCGGATCCGGGCAAGCTGTACCTGCCGGTGGTTCAGTCCCTGGTGCATCACTACGGGCAGACCAACGTGGAGGCCCAGCTGGCTTCCTCATCCTCCCTGCTGCACTGGGTGCGGCGCATGCTGCTGGTACGCAAGGAACACGCGGCCTTTGGCATGGGGGATTACCGCAACGTGCCCACGGATCACGGATCCGTGTTGGCCTTTGTCCGCGAATACCGCGCGGAGGATGACCGCCACGGTCCGGCCTCGGAAACCTTGGTCTGCGTCTTCAACCTGTCCCACACCCCGGCCCGGGCCACACTGGACCTGGCCGAATACGCGGGCCGCGGGTTGCGGGAGATCTTTGGTGGCGAGGAGTTCGGTGCTGTGGGACAGGACGGCAACTTCCATGCCACCTTGGGTTCGCAGGACTTCTACTGGTTGCGTGTGCGCAGCGCCCCGGACTCTGACGGCAACCAGCCGGAAACCCGTGCCCTGCCCATCGTCTCGTCCCTGGGCTGAGCCCAGTCCCCACCGGGCGGCGCACCGCGCCGTCGTCGTTGACCGCCGCAGGAAAACCACAAGGAGTGGTGAAGTTGAGCACCCAGACCACGGTGACTCCCCATCCGCAGCTTGAGCAGTTGTTGGCGCAGTGGCTTCCGGGCCGCCGCTGGTACCCGTTCGAATCATCCGCTGGGACCCCTGATGTGAGCGTGGTGGCTCGCATTCCCGTGTCCTGCTCCTCGGCTCACAACGACGACGACGCGGCCGCCATCTACCTGGTGCAAGCCGTGGTAGGCCGGCGCCGGGAACTGCTGCAGATCCCCCTGGTGGTAAGCACCTCCGCCGGGCCTGGGGACATCGGCCAGGCACTGATTGACGGTGCGCAGAAGTTCGTGCGAGAGGCCGTGGACAGTCCTGAGTTCCTGGACGGTGTTCTGCGTTTGCTGCACGGTTCAGGTGAACTCCGATCCGGTGGGGCCAGGTTGACTGGTGCTTCCAACACGTCTTTGACTGCGGTCTCGGAGGTCAAGGCATCCGAACAGGTCCAGGTGATCTCCGCCGAGCAGTCCAACACCTCCGTGATCGTCCGCCCGGTGGAACCGGGGGAGTCAGCCGTGATTCTCAAGTTCTTCCGCGTGGTCTCAGATGGTGTGAATCCAGACGTTGAGGTCGGGCGAGAACTGACGGAGCTGGGATCCTCCGTGGTTCCCCACACCTGGGGATGGGCGGATCTGACCTGGTCCCAGGCCTCTTCTCAAGACTCGGACACCGCCGCCGTTTCTGCCAGCACCGCCGTGGGACAAGTGGTTGTGGTGACCGAATTGGTGGATGGCGCCGCAGATGCCTGGGCGCAAGCCGTGGAGGCGGCTTCAGCCAACCGGGACTTCTCGGCAGAAGCCCGCGAGTTGGGCCGAGCAACGGCTCGGATGCACAGGGACCTGGTCAGTGCCTTTGGAGAACAGGCGGCGGATCCGGCGCGGCGTCGTCGTTTGTTGGACGGGATCACCCAACGCCTCGCGTGGGCGGGCAAGGAACTCTCCCCGGCACTGGATCGCCACGCAGAAGCGTTGGAAGCCGTGGTGGAGAACCTGGAGGACGTCCAGGACCTCCCCGCCCTGCAACGCATCCACGGTGACTACCACCTGGGGCAGGTGCTGCATGGTGCCGACGGCGCCTACCGGATCCTGGATTTTGAAGGCGAGCCACTGCGGCCCATCCACGAACGTGTGGTGCCGGATCTGGCGCTGCGGGATGTGGTGGGCATGCTGCGGTCCCTGGATTATGCCGCGGCCTTCGGTCACAAGGAATCCGGGGCGGACACCACCCAGTGGGGAGAAACCGCAGCGGATGCGTTCCTGGAGGGATGGTCCTCCGTGAGCTACCAGCCCGTGGACCGTGAGGACCCTGTGTTCCGTGCACTGTGGCTGGACAAGGCCCTTTATGAGGTGGTCTACGAAACCCGTAACCGTCCTGACTGGATTGACGTGCCCATGGCTGCGGTCACTGCTGCACTGTCCGACTCAGAGGCAACCCAGTCAGTTGAACCCGGCACCACCCCGCAAGACCATCAGCACGGTGACGTCACAGAACCCAACAATGACGCACCCGTGACTCCCGCAGTTGAGAGAAACTCCGCTGGCTCTCTACCGTGGGCGCAAGCCTCCAGCGAAGACGCTGTTGAAGAGCCCTCGAACACCGGAAGCGAGCACCCCGTGGCAAACACCATCTCCGAGGACGTCCTGGCCGCAGTGGCCGAGGGGCGTTACTACGATCCCCACCAGGTTCTGGGCGCGCACCCGACCGGTGAAGGGACGGTGGCCATCCGGACCCTCCGGCGATTCGCCACGCATGTTTCGGCCGTGCTGGCCGATGGCACCACCCACCGTCTGTCCCATGAGTGGGGTGGGATCTTCTCAGGGCACATTCCGTCTGAGGACGGCACCGTTCCCGACTACCGACTGATGGTCACCTGGGGCAACCAGGAGCCGATCGAACTCGATGACCCGTACCGTTACGCGCCCACCCTGGGGGATCTTGACCTGCACCTGATCGGTGAAGGCCGCCACGAAACCCTGTGGGAATCCTTGGGCTCGCACGTGCGCAGCTGGCCTTCCAGCTTTGGCGAGATCAAGGGCACCAGCTTTGCTGTCTGGGCCCCCAACGCCCAGGCCGTACGGGTGATCGGTGACTTCAACGGATGGGACGGCACCGAACACGCCATGCGCTCGCTGGGCGGCAGCGGCGTGTGGGAGGTGTTCATCCCGGGTGTTGGCGTGGGAACCACCTACAAGTACCGGCTGTTGGGCCGTGACGGTCAGTGGCGGGACAAGGCCGACCCCATGGCCCGCTGGACCGAGGAGCCCCCGCGCACCGGATCACGCGTCTGGGACGGCGACTACGAATTCTCCGACCAGACCTGGATGGAACAGCGCGCCCAGACTGATCCGCACAACTCACCCATGAGCGTCTACGAGGTGCACATTGCATCCTGGCGCCAGGGGCTCTCCTACCGCGATTTGGCCACCGAGCTGGTCAACTACGTCCGCGATCACGGCTTCACCCACGTGGAATTCATGCCAGTGGCGGAACACCCGTTCGGTGGTTCCTGGGGCTACCAGGTCACGGGCTACTACGCGCCGTCGTCGCGATTCGGCAACCCCGATGACTTCAAGTACCTGGTCAACGCACTGCACCAGGCCGGAATCGGCGTGCTGGTGGACTGGGTCCCCGGGCACTTCCCCAAGGATGATTTCGCCCTGGCCAAGTTCGACGGCGAGGCCCTCTACGAGCATCCTGACCCCCAGCGTGGTGAGCACAAGGACTGGGGCACTCTGATCTTTGACTACGGCCGCACCGAGGTGCGCAACTTCCTGGTGGCCAACGCACTGTTCTGGTTGGAGGAATTCCACATCGACGGTCTGCGCGTGGACGCCGTGGCCTCCATGCTCTACCTGGACTACTCCCGTGAAGACGGCGAATGGTCACCCAACCAGTTCGGCGGCCGTGAGAACTTGGAGGCCATCGGGTTCCTCCAGGAGGCGAATGCCACTGCCTACCGGCGTAACCCCGGCATTGTGATGATTGCCGAGGAATCCACCGCCTTCCCGGGTGTCACCCAGCCCACGGAGAGCAACGGTCTGGGCTTTGGCATCAAGTGGAACATGGGCTGGATGCACGACTCCCTGGAGTATGTGTCCGAAGACCCCATGTACCGCCACTACCACCACGGCAAGATGACCTTCTCCCTGGTGTACGCCTACTCGGAGAACTTCATCCTGCCGATCTCCCATGACGAGGTGGTCTACGGCAAGGGTTCACTGCTGCGCAAGATGCCCGGTGACCGTTGGAAGCAGCTGGCCGGTGTCCGTGCCTACCTGTCCTTCATGTGGGCACACCCCGGCAAGCAGTTGATCTTCATGGGCCAGGAGTTCGCTCAGGAATCCGAGTGGAACAACGAACGCAGCCTGGACTGGTGGCTGGCTGACACGGAACCGCACCGCGGCGTGCAGGAGTTGGTGGCACGGATCAACGATGTCTACAAGGACACCCCCGCGCTCTGGGAGCAGGACAACACGCCTGACGGTTTCAACTGGCTGGATGCCAACGACGCCGGGCGTAACACGTTGTCCTTTGTGCGGTGGGACAAGCAAGGCAACCCACTGGTGTGCGTGGTCAACTTTGCCGGTAACCCGCACTACGACTACCGCGTGGCCCTGCCGTTCGCAGGTGACTGGGAAGAAGTCCTGAACTCCGACGCCGATCAGTACGGCGGATCCGGTGTGGGTAACGGTGGCACCGTGAAGGGTGTGGACGAGCCTCACTACGCCCAGCCGGCACATGCTGTGATCACAGTTCCGCCTCTGGCAGCACTCTGGTTGCGCCCGGTCCAGAACTGAACCGTGGCTTGACTTGGACGATCGCCCCAACCGCTTGACGGTTGGGGCGATCGTCGTATCCGGCGGTTGCGATGCTGTGGCACCGGGTGTACTGTTTCACGTCGTTGCTCCGGCGGCCTCCGAGAGGAAGCGGCCAACACTCCGAACGAACCAGACGTTCACCTCCGGGAAACCGGGAGTTGACGAGATGGCAAACGGATGGATAGAGTAGCGGAGCACTTCGGCAAGGTGAGATTCACCGATCAGCCACTTCCACGAACATCACAGCAGGCTTAGCGGCCTCTGGTTCGTCGTGTGGCGGTGAGGATCCCTTGATCGATCTGTTGTTTGAGAACTCAATAGTGTTTCATGTTTGTTGATACCAA
>NZ_JROX01000142.1:0-14132 GCF_000800955.1 Kocuria sp. ZOR0020 | reverse complement strand
ATCCTGGGGGTGGGGGACCTGGAGGAAACCCCCCGACTGGACCTGCCGCTGCCGGACCTGGGCTCGCAGACGCAACAGCGCGAAGCCAACGACGACCTCTTTGCTGAAGCAGGCCAAGCACTGGCCGGGATCGGCAAGATCATGGTGGCCTCCGTGGGTGATGCGCGACGCTCGCCCGAACGGTGGGTCAAGTTGGCCCAGTGGGGTGGTGTGTTCGAGCCGGGTTGGCTGAGCACGGTGGGCGGTCGCGTCCTGGACCCGGGTACTGCCCGGCAACAGACCCACACCCTGGTCAGCGACGGCCCGGAGGCTGTCCCGCAGGATCAGCTGGCCATTGTGCGCACGCCTGTGCCCACGGAGGCGCAGGATGATTCCACGGACGTTTCCCAGGCTGAGATCGAGCTGGTCCGCTACGGTTTGGCGGCCTATTGGATCTTTGGTGGTGGCCACGGGATCTACGCCGCCAGTTCACCGGATGGCCGCCGCGGCCTGTGGATCCCGGAGATGGCGTGGGACCTGGGTGAGCCCATTCAGGACCCGGAGACCGTGGTCAACCTGTGGTCACGCACGTTCACCAAGGGGTGGGCTGCGGTGAACCTTGCCAGTGACGGACGACGACGACGCCAGGTGCGCCTGCCCGCCGGTTATCTTCTGCCGGATGGCACGGAACCACCTGAGCAGGTGGTGCTTTCCGCTCATCAGGGCATCCTGTTGCGCAGGGACTTCTGAGTCCAGCTGACAGTTGCTGTTTCAAACAGGGGTCATCACCCGGTGGGCTGGGACCTCCACCATGAGTCCATCAAGGTCACCGGCGTGGTGCGCTTGTGGCGGGTGGCTGCCCAGCGCGCCTCGATCTTGTCAGCTGCTTCTGAGTCGATCGAACGGCCTTCCAGGTAGTCGTCAATGGCGTCGTAGCTGATGCCCAGTTCCGTTTCATCGGTTTGACCGGGGCGGTCATCCAGCAGATCAGCGGTGGGGACCTTCTGCCACACGGATTCCGGTGCACCCAAGTGCTCGGCCACGGCGCGGATCTGACGTTTGTTGAAGGTGAACAGGGGCAGGACGTCGGCACCGCCGTCGCCGAACTTGGTGAAGAACCCGGTGACAGATTCCGCTCCGTGGTCCGTGCCGATCACCAGCAGACGCCGGTCCCCGGCCAGGGCGTACTGAGCCACCATGCGAACCCGGGCCTTGACGTTGCCCTTGTTGTAGTCGGTGATCTCCTGACCCGTGGCTGCCGTGAATCCTTCGGTGAATCCGTCCACAGCGGGGCCGATGTTGAACGTGAGAACTTCATCAGCCTGGATGAACTCCAAGGCCTTTTGGGCATCGGCCTCATCCTGCTGGACCTTGTGCGGCAGCCGAACGGCCACAAACACGGCATCCGTTCCCTGGGCGCGCAGCTGCTCAGCGGCCAACTGGGCCAGGCGCCCGGCCAGGGAGGAATCCACGCCGCCGGAGATGCCCAGGACAAAGCCGCCGGCACCCGTGGCCTTGGCGTAGTCGACCAGGAACTGCACCCGCTTCTGAACTTCCTCAGCGGGGTCGATGACCGGGGCCACGCCCATCTCCTGGATGATGATTCTCTGCAGTTCGCGCATGGGCTCATGCTAATCGTGCGGTGTTTCGCGGGAGTGTCCATTGTCCCGTACACACATCATGAGAAGGTGCAACTGCGTGCATCCAGACAAGTTGGAACCGTAGATGCGGATAGATTGGGCTCCATGACAGCTATTTCCGTATCACACGCGGCCCATTTCCTGGGCGTCAGTGATGACACTGTGCGCCGGTGGGTCACCTCCGGGCGCCTGACAGCCTCCAAACAGGACGGCGGCCAGACCGTGATTGACGGGTTGGAGCTGGCCGAGTTGGTCAAGTCCCTGGCCACTCAACCGGAGGACCCCACCCATGTGGCCAGTTCCGCGCGCAATCGCATGGTGGGGTTGGTGACCGCCGTGACCTCTGACAAGGTGATGTCCCAGGTGGAGATCCAGTGTGGCCCGCACCGCGTGGTGTCCTTGATGAGCACGGAAGCCGTCCGTGACCTCGGCTTGGAACCAGGTTCCGTGGCCACTGCCGTGGTCAAGTCAACCAACGTGATGGTGGAGGTGCCGCAAACATGAGTCGGTCACGCACTGCACGGATGGTATCGGCTGTGGTGGGGTGCGGCGTCGTCGTCGTGACCATGACCGGGTGTGGAGGCAACGGGGAGGCGCCCGGGCAGGCGCATCAGACCGTCACGGTGTACGCCGCGGCCTCCCTGACGGATTCGTTCACGGATTTGGCTCGGGAGTTCGAGGCCGAGCATGCAGGGGCCACCGTGGAACTGAACTTTGCAGGTTCCTCTACGCTGGGCACGCAACTGCAGGAGGGTGCCGCGGCCGATGTGTTTGCCTCCGCGGATCAGGCCAACATGGACAAGGCTGTGGATGCGGGTCTGGTGGAGGGGGAGCCCAGCATTTTTGCCACCAACACGTTGACCATCGCCGTGCCGCCGGGCAACCCGGCGGGGATTTCCGGGTTCCAGGACCTCCGCGGGGAGGGGGTGTCCGTGGTGATCTGCGAATCGCGGGTGCCCTGCGGTGCTGCCACGGACAAGATTCAGGAGATCACGGGTGTTTCACTGACCCCAGTCAGTGAGGAGAGCGCGGTCACGGACGTCATGGGCAAGGTGACCTCTGGGCAGGCTGATGCCGGAGTGGTCTACAAGACCGATGTCACCGCCGCCGGGAACGCCGTGGAGGAAATCCCGATCGCCCAAGCGGATCAGGCCGTCAATAAGTACCCCATTGCTGAACTCGCCTCCGCCAGGAACACCGAGTTGACCCAAGAGTTCGTGGACTTTGTGCGCGGTTCACGTGGCCAGGTGCGGTTGGCGCAAGAGGGCTTTGGTGCGGGCTTCTAAGGCCAAGTCCTACCTGGCTGTTCCGTGGTGGGTGGCTGTGCCGGCCATTGCGGGCGCATTGTTCATTGCCTTGCCGGTGGTGGGCATGGTGTTCCGGGTGGACGTGGGTTCCTTCTGGGCGCTGGTCAGCTCGGAGTCCTCGGTGGCGGCGTTGTGGCTGAGTCTGCGGACCGCTGCCGCCAGCACCGTTCTGTGTGTTCTGCTGGGCACCCCGTTGGCGTTGTTGCTTGCCCGCTCCCAGTTCCGCGGGCAGCGGCTGGTGCGCTCCTTGATTCTGCTGCCGTTGGTGTTGCCGCCGGTGGTGGGCGGTATTGCGCTGCTCAGTGTTTACGGCCGTGCCGGACTGTTGGGTCAACATCTGGAAGTGCTCGGCATCTCCATAGCCTTCAGCACCACGGCGGTGGTGATTGCCCAGACCTTCGTGTCCCTGCCGTTCCTGGTGGTGGGACTGGAAGGGGCATTGCGCAGCGTGGGCACCCGGTACGAGGGGCTGGCGGCCACGTTGGGGGCAGGCCCCGGAACCGTGCTGCGGCGCATCACCTTGCCACTGGTGCTGCCCGGGCTGGGGTCCGGGGCCGTTTTGACTTTTGCCCGGAGTTTGGGGGAGTTCGGGGCTACGTTGACCTTTGCGGGTTCCCTGCAAGGGGTCACGCGGACGCTCCCGTTGGAGATCTACCTTCAGCGGGAGGTGGACCCTGATGCCGCCGTGGCGCTGTCCCTGGTGCTGGTGATGGTTGCCGTTGTGGTGGTTGGGTTCTCCGCTCCGCGAGCCTTCCGGAGGCAGTCGTGACCTTGATCTTCGATCTGCACGTGGCCTCCCGTGGTGTGCAAGTCGCGTGTTCGCTGGAGGCCGGCCGCACCTTGGGGTTGACCGGTCCCAATGGTTGCGGAAAGTCCACGGTGCTGGACGTACTGGCCGGGTTGCTCATCCCCTCCTGCGGCCACGCGAGCCTGCAGGGTCGGACCCTGTTCAACCTGGACGACGACGCCCGCGGCACCTGGGTGGCACCCCACCGCAGGGCGGTGACTCTGATGGCACAAAGGCCCTTGTTGTTCCCGCACCTGTCTGTGCTGGAGAACGTGGCTTTCGCCCCGCGCTCGCGGGGGCTGGCACGCCGTGCTGCCCGGGAGGCGGCCATGGGGTGGCTGACAGAGGTGGGTGCCGATCGCTTTGCCTCACGGCAGCCGGATGCTTTGTCCGGGGGGCAAGCTCAGCGGGTGGCTCTGGCCCGGGCGTTGGCTGCCGAGCCGGAGTTGTTGCTGTTGGACGAACCCTTGGCGCCAGTGGATGCGGCGGGCAAAGAGGATCTGCGGGAACTGTTGTCCCGGGTTCTGGAAGGCCGGACCGCCGTGGTGGTCAGCCACGATCCTGCCGATGTGAAGCACCTGGCGGATGAGGTCTTGACGCTGGGCGTTTGAGGGTCCATCTCCTCGGCTGGCCATGAGGATGCGGTGCCCCACCGGGTCAATGTCAGGCATAGGTACTACAGTCAGGTCATGGCGAGGGTTTCCAAGCGTGATCTCAATCAGCGCACATCAGAAGTCCTTGCGCGGGTGGTGGAGGCTGGTGAGGTGGTTGTGACTGAGCGGGGCGAACCGCGTTGGCGAGTGAGTTACTACGTTGGCCAGGATGATTCGCTGGCTCGAGCGCAGCGGCAGGGGCGTTACACCCCTCCAGTCTCAAAGCAAGTGGCCTGGCCCGAAGTGGTCGGCAGGCCCCGGTACGAGTCTGCTGATGTGGACGCGCTGATTGACCATATGAAGGGCGATCGCTGAGCTGTGTGGGCCTGTTGGACATCGCCCTTGAAGTGCTTCACACGGTGGCGGAGTCAATTAAGTGGGACGCTAAGGCACTCGATGCCTTGCACTTGGCCACCGTGCTGCTGATCGGAGAACCAGCGACGGTTGCGACTCACGATGCCATCATGAACCCGGTGGCTCTCGCGGCCTGACACCCCAACTGTCACCTGACCGTGCTCACACCACTTACGCACCGAGCAAGGCAAGGGGAACGACGGCGATACCGTCCGAACGCCGATAGGCAGTTGTGCCCGTGGTGAGTACCATGAGGTCGACGACCTGGTCGGGGAGTTGGTCCCGGAGCCACAGCAAATGCTGGACGTCTCCTGAACTCACTTGTGGAGCGAGCTTGACTTCAGCCCCCACTAACTGTCCATCGACACCTTCGATGAGCAGATCGATCTCGTGCTCGCCCGCATTGGTTCGTAAGTGTCGAACGCGCGCTTCGGATGCCTGCGCTGCGATCCGTACGGATAGCGCACACAGGGATTCGAAAAGGGGGCCTATCATGCCAGCACCAGCACCGGAGAGCAGACTGGTGGCCGTCAGGTCAAGGAACCTCGCTGCCAACGCTGGATCAGCCAAGTGGTGTTTCGGGGCCTGCTGAAGCCGCCGGATGGCATTGTTGGCGGGGATCCATCCGGGAATGGGGTCCAGGAGCCACAAGCGTGTGAGATGGTCCCGATACGCAATCGTGGTTGTTTTGGCGGGTTGGGCACCGTCGCCGCCTGTGGTGGCATCGAGAATGCGACTGTACGAGGCCGTGGTGGATGTGGCTGCTGCATAGGCAGCAAGCCACCGGCGTAGAGTTTCGGGGCGGCGTACCTCGAACCCTTGCTCGGGTAGATCTCGGTCGATGATGCGCTGCAGGTATGCATCCAACATGGCCCGCTGCAGCCGGGGTGGTACTGGCATGATGCCGGGAAAACCTCCCCCTGCGATCTGGTGGGCGTAGTCCTTGAGGGAGATTCTGGTTTCTCCTCGGACCTCAGGATGTTCGCCGGTGAGAACTTTGGACAACGACACGGTGGGCGTCTCGATGGCGCGTTCATGCAGGCCCATTGGTCGCATTCGCAAGGACAGGATGCGCCCTGCGCCGGAGTGGGTCCCAGCGGCATCAACTGGTGTAGCTGAGCCCGTGAGTATGAAACGTCCGGGTGGTGAACCTTGATCCACTTGCCTGCGCACGGAATCCCAGACTGCGGGAAGTCGTTGCCATTCATCGATCAGCACGGTTCCTGTAGCCAACGTCGACAGAGAGAAGTCAGCTTCCGCGACGGCACGTTGTGCTGGATCATCCAGGAACCACATGGATGAAGCACGCCTCTTGGCTGTGTCTGTCTTACCGACACCCTTGGGGCCATCGAGTGCGATGGCAGATGCATGCGGCAGGAGCTCGTCGAGCTCTTGATCCACGGTGCGGTGTAGGTACTCCATGGGCTCAACCATACTATTTTCAGCTTCTCTACCATACTATTTTCAGGACTTCTGGGCTGCCATTTTCCGAACCATTAGAAGAGGCATCGGTCCGGCGGCGGATGGTACGAGGCTGCCGTCGTCGTCGATTCCCCGCCCCCACCCTTCCAAATAGTAGGAAGTCCAACTAAGGTGTGCCCCAGGCCACATTTGCAACGGTGCAGGTGGCGCGTGACCCACACACTCAGGAGCGGCTTGATGACCCGGACACTGACTCACTACCGCAGCGGGGCACCTTTGCAGGGCACCTCCGGGCGATTTGCAGATGTCTACAACCCGAGCACCGGTGAGGTTCAGGCCAAGCTCCCGTTGGCAACGGCGCAGGAAGTGTCGGCAGTCATCGACGACGCTCAGCGGGCCCAACCCGCCTGGGCTGCCACCAGCCCGGCCAAGCGAGCCAGAATCCTGGGGAAGTTCCTGGAGCTGGTGGAGCGGGACATGGCGGAGATCGCCCGCCTGCTCTCCTCGGAACACGGCAAGACCCTCCCGGATGCGGAAGGGGACATTCAGCGCGGTCTGGACGTGATCGAGTTCGCCATGGGTGCCCCGCACCTGCTCAAGGGTGAGTTCTCCGATTCTGTGGGCGCTGGGATCGACACCTACTCCATGCGTCAGCCGCTGGGTGTGGTTGCCGGGATCACCCCGTTCAACTTTCCCGCCATGATTCCGCTGTGGAAGTGCGGCCCGGCCATCGCGGCCGGCAACGCCTTTGTGCTCAAGCCCTCCGAGCGTGACCCCTCCGTGCCGCTGAAACTGGCCGAACTGTGGACCGAGGCCGGATTGCCGGACGGGATTTTCAACGTGGTCAACGGGGACAAGGAGGCGGTGGACGCCATCATTGACGATCCCCGCATCAAGGCGGTCGGTTTTGTGGGCTCCACCCCGATCGCCCAGGCCATCTACGAACGCTGCGCACACAACGGCAAACGTGCCCAGTGCTTTGGCGGAGCCAAGAACCACATGATCGTCATGCCGGACGCCAACCTGGACCAGGTGGCTGATGCGCTGATCGGCGCGGCTTACGGTTCCGCCGGGGAGCGCTGCATGGCCATCTCCGTGGCCGTTCCTGTGGGGGAGGAGACTGCGGATGCCCTGGTGGAAAAGCTCACCGAACGCACCCGGGGCCTGAAGGTCTCCCACTCCTTCGACGACGACGCCGATTACGGCCCCCTGGTGGGTCAGGACGCCTTGGATCGGGTGACTACCTACATCGGGATCGGGGTGGAGGAAGGTGCTGATCTGGTGGTGGACGGACGCGGGCTGAGCGTGGACGGTCACGAAGGCGGGTACTTCATCGGCCCGTCCTTGTTTGACCGGGTTAAGCTTGACATGCGGATCTACCGGGAAGAGATCTTCGGTCCCGTGCTGTGTGTGGTGCGTGCCGCCGACTACCAGGAAGCCCTGGCACTGCCCACTGATCACGAATACGGCAACGGCGTCAGCATCTTCACCCAGGACGGCGACGCTGCCCGAGACTTCGCCTCCCGCGTGGACGTTGGCATGGTGGGCATCAACGTGCCCATCCCCGTGCCGATCGGCTTCTACACCTTTGGCGGCTGGAAGGCTTCCGGATTCGGGGACTTGAACCAGCACGGCCCGGACGCCTTCCGGTTCTACACCAAGACCAAGACCGTGACCTCCCGCTGGTCCATGGCCAACAAAACCGTCAGCGGCTCGGCCCCGAATGCACGGTCCAGCTTCCACATGCCGGCAGGAGACCAGTCGTGACCACCTCTGACGCACTCGAGACCGTGGCCTTCATCGGCTTGGGCAACATGGGCGGCCCCATGGCCGGAAACCTGGTGGCCGCGGGCTACCGCGTGCTCGGGTACGACCTCTTTCCAGCCGCACTGGACGCTGCTGCAGCCAGGGGAGTGGAGGCCTCCCAAAGCGGTGAAGCGGCGGTGGCCCAGGCCGACGTCGTGATCACCATGCTGCCCAGCGGGGCTCACCTGATTGACGCCTACCAAGGCGGGTTGCTGGCTGCGGCCCGGCCCGCAACGTTGTTCGTGGACTGCTCCACCATTGACGTTCACGATGCCCGCCAAGCTGCTGAACTGGCCCGGGCTGCCGGTCACCGTCCCGTGGATGCGCCGGTGTCCGGGGGAACCGTGGGCGCGGAGGCCGGGACCCTGACGTTCATGGTGGGTGCCGACGACGCCGAAGCCGCGGATGCCCGCCCCGTGTTGGAGATCATGGGCAAGAACGTGGTCCATTGCGGTGCATCCGGTGCCGGTCAGGCGGCCAAGGTGTGCAACAACATGATCCTGGGCGTCTCCATGATCGCGGTCTCCGAGGCTTTCGTGCTTGGTGAGCGCCTGGGGTTGACGCACCAGGCGCTGTACGACGTCGCCGCCCATTCCTCCGGGCAGTGCTGGGCGCTGACCACCAACTGTCCGGTGCCCGGACCCGTACCGACCTCTCCGGCCAACCGCGACTACCAGCCCGGGTTCATGGGGGCGCTCATGGCCAAGGACCTGGGGCTGGCCGTGGATGCGATCGCCACCACGGGGACCGCGGCCCGGATGGGCCCGTTGGCCGCGGCGATCTACCGGTCTTTTGCGGACGACGGCGGTGCCCAAACCGACTTCTCCGGGGTCATCAACACCATCCGTGAGGCCTCCGGTGCAGCATCTGAGAACGACGGCGCTGAGGAGGCGTGAACATGACTGACCAGTCCACTGATTCTTCCTACCAAAACATCTTGGTGGAGACCCGCGGTCGCGTGGGGCTCATCACCTTGAACCGGCCCAAGGCGTTGAATGCCTTGAATTCTCAGACCATGGAGGAGGTGGTGGCTGCAGCTCGTGCTTTCGACCGGGAACCGGGGATCGGCGCCATTCTGCTCAGTGGCTCGGAAAAGGCTTTTGCGGCCGGTGCTGACATCAAGGAGATGTCCTCCCAGGCCTATTCGGAGATGTATCTGGCCGACTGGTTTGCCCACTGGGACAACTTCACCCGGGTGCGCACCCCAACCATTGCCGCTGTCTCCGGGTACGCACTGGGCGGTGGGTGCGAGCTGGCCATGATGTGCGATGTCCTGATTGCTGCAGACACAGCCCAGTTCGGGCAGCCGGAGATCGACCTGGGGGTGCTGCCGGGCATGGGCGGGTCTCAGCGCCTGACCCGTGCCGTGGGCAAGGCCAAGGCCATGGACATGATCCTGACCGGGCGCCGCATGGATGCCGCAGAAGCTGAGCGCTCCGGCCTGGTCTCTCGCGTGGTTGCGGCGGACGAGCTGGCTGACAAGGCTTTTGAGGTGGCGGAGGCCATCTCCACGCGCTCGCTGGTGGCCTCCCTGGCCGCCAAGGAGGCGGTCAACGCGGCCTTCGAGACCACACTGGACCAGGGCGTGCTCTTTGAGCGCAGGGTCTTCCACGCGGCCTTTGCCACGGAGGACCAGAAGGAAGGGATGAGCGCTTTCGCGGAAAAGCGGAAGGCGGAATTCAAGCACCGCTGAGGTGGCTCTTGCCGCGCCACTTACGCCTCAAAATCCCCTGTGGCCTGCCTAAACGTTTTGAGTGCCCGGTAGATGGCCTCCAGGTCCTCGGGTGGCATGCCAACGTCTTCGAACACCGCATTCAGACCTGGTGTTGCCGCAGTGACCAGCTCACGGCCGGCGTCGGTGATTTCCACCAGGCGGCCGCGGCCGTCAGCGGGGTCGGCCACGCGGCGGACCAACCCGGCTGCCTCCAAACGGCCCACCGTGTTGGTCACGGAGGTGGGGTGCACCTGCAGCCGGGCGCTGGCTTTGCTCATGGGCAGGGCACCAGAGCGGGTGAACTGCAGCAGCGCCAACAGCTCGTACCGGGAGAACGTCAGCCCATGCGGGCGCAGCGCCTGGTCAATGCGGGTCAGCAGGATCTGCTGGGTCCGGAAGATGGCCGTGACGGTGGCCATCCCCGGTGCCGCTGCGGTCCAGCCGCGCTGCTCCCAGTTCCGCCGTGCCTGGTCTATGGGGTCGCCGGCGCTGCCAGCTGCTTCAGTCATTGGTGTTCTGCAGCAGATCCACGTCCGAGTACTCCTGCCCTCCGGTGGGGGTACCGGCGTCGTCGTGAATTTCGCCTTCGCGCTTGCGCAACTCCACGCGGCGGATCTTGCCGGAAACGGTCTTGGGCAGTTCAAAGAACTCCAGGCGCCGGATGCGCTTGTAGGGCGCCAGCCCGTCGCGGCAGTGCTGGAGGATACTGCGGGCGGTCTCCTCCGTGGGTTCGTACCCGTTGGCCAGGGCGACGTACGCCTTGGGGACCGCCAGGCGAATGGGGTCAGGTGAGGGCACCACGGCAACTTCAGCCACGGCCTGGTGCTCAATCACCACGGACTCCAGTTCAAACGGGGACAGGCGGTAATCGGAGGCTTTGAACACATCGTCCGCACGCCCCACGTAGGTGATCACGCCGTCATTGGCCCTGCTCACGACGTCGCCCGTGTGGTACAGCCCGTCCCGGAACGCTTCAGCGGTCTTGGCTTCATCTCCCCAGTAACCGGGGGTGAGCCCCACGGGCCGCGGGTCCAGGCGCAGGCACAGCTCCCCTTCCGTGGCGGATTCCTGCCCGGTCACCTGATCGATCAGCACGACGTCGTAACCCGGCAAAGCCCTGCCCATGGCTCCGGGGATGACCGGCTGCCCAGGAGTGTTGGCAATCTGGAGGGAGGATTCGGTTTGGCCGAACCCGTCCCGGATCTGGGTGCCCCACGCCCGCTGCACCTTGGCGATGGCCTCAGGGTTCAGCGGTTCACCAGCGGCAACCACCTTCTGTGGCGGGGTCTTCAGCTGCGTCAGATCAGCCTGGATCAGCATGCGCCACACCGTGGGAGGCGCGCAGAAGCTGGTGACACCCTCCTTGTCCATTTGCTGCATGAGGGCTTTGGGGTCAAAGCGTCCGTAGTTGTAGAGGAACACCGTGGCCTCGGCAATGAACGGTGCAAAGAAGTTGGACCAGGCGTGTTTGGCCCACCCCGGGGAGGCCACGTTCAGGTGTACGTCTCCCGGTTCCAGGCCGATCCAGTACATGGTGGAGAGATGCCCCACGGGGTAGGAGGTGTGGGTGTGCTCCACCAACTTGGCCTTGGAGGTGGTCCCGGAGGTGAAGTACAGCAGCAGGGTTTCATCCGCAGCGGTTGGCTCCGACAGGCTGAAGTCTGCGGGTGCACCGAAGGAATCAGCCCAGTCGTGCTCGGGGTGCTGGTGTTCGCCGTCGTGACCGGGCACGCGCTCGCCGGTGGCCTCACCAATGGTGATGACGGAGAAATCCCCGGGGACGGCGTTGAACTTGGGGGCCTGCACGGCGGTGGTGATCACCCAGGAGGCGCGGCCGCGTTCAATGCGATCCGCAAGATCGGACGGCCCGAGCATCACGGTGGTGGGAATCAGGCGCGCAGCCAACTTGGTGCAAGCCAGCATGGCTTCCCACAGCTCCACCTGGTTGCCCAGCATGAGCAGCACGTGGTCCCCGCGCTTGACACCGATGCTCTCCAGCCACGCTGCCACCTGGGAGGATCGTTCGGAGAGTTGTTTGTAGGTACGCCGAGTGGAGGAGCCGTCCTGCTCCACCAGGACCAGGGCCTCCTGCTCGCCACGTGGACCGGCTGCAATCTGATCGAACCAGTCGTAGGCAAAGTTGAAGTGGCTGAAACGGGGCCATTCAAAATCACGGTGGGCGCCATTGAGGTCTGTGCGCAAGCTCAAGAGTTGGTCGCGTGCCGCGCGAAAACGCTCCGTGACGGAATTGCCTTCAGTGGTGGAAGTGGCCTCGGATGTCATGGCGTCCTGCTCCCGTTCGGTTGCCCCAGGGTGGAACACGCCTGGTCAGCAAAAGTTGTGATCGGAGTCACAGGCAGACTATTTGGACTTCCTATTAGTTGACAAGGTGTGCGGGTGTGGCCACTCCGTTCACTATCAACTCGCCCAGTGCCTTGTACGACGACGCATCACCGGATCCGTGCTGAATCGTGCGCTGCTGGATGCTGTCCATGGCGGAGGCGATGATTTCCGCCACCAAAGCAGTGGGCGCGGGGCGGAACTCTCCCGTGGTCACACCCTGATCCAACAGTTCGCGCAGTTTGGCCGTGGCGGCTTTGGTGTTGGTGGCATAAACCTGGGATGCGCTGGGGGAGGTGGCAACATCCCGCATGAACTGCGCGGAGGCCGGTTCCAGGGCCCGCGCCATGGTCTCCAGGTATGCCATCAGGCGCTGACTTACGGAGCCGGGCTGGGCCAGTGCAGCATTGGTCACCGCAGTGACGCCCTTGAAGAAGTGCACCAGAACCGCACGAATCAACTCCTCGCGGGTGCGGCCCAGCGCATAGATCGTGGACTTTGAGCACTGCAGCCGAGCTGCGGCGGCGTCGATGGTGAAGTGCGCAAAACCCTCCGCCAGGAACATGGTGCGGAGGTGGCCGAAAACCTCTTGTTGCCGTTGGGTGAGCGTCACGGGCCGGATCCCGGAGTGAAGTTGACCCATTGCACAGTACGATTCATGCCGTTATCGTACAGGTGAGCTGGATCACTAACCACTCTTGACTCCCCACCGCTCTGACCAGCCGCGCCCACAGGCACGCTTCAGAGCCAGGTGATCAGAAAGCGAGTTCCCATGCCCCCGGTCATGCGCGGCGAATCTCCCGTGGTTGAGCGTCAGGTGGGCATTGCCCACCCGGAGGTGGACCTCTTCCACGTCGAACACCTCCTGGACGACGACGAACGCAACAAACTCCATTCCATCCGCGAAATCCTCTCCCGTGAGATCCGTCCGGCCGTGGGGGAGTTTTGGGACAGGGAGGAATTCCCCTTCCACCTGTTGCCTGTCCTGGCCAGGGCGGGCCTGGGAAATCTGGTGCTCTCCGGTCACAGCCGGCTGTTCATCGGGCTGGTGTACGCGGAGGTTGCGCGTGCGGACATCTCCCTGAGCGCCCTGGTGGGCATTCACAACGAGCTCATTCTGGGTTTGGTTCATGAACTCAGCTCCGATCAGCAGAAGGATCGTTGGTTGGAGAAGCTGAAGAACTTTGAGGCCGTGGGCTGTTTTGCCTTGACGGAACCGGAGCACGGATCGGACATTGCCGGTGGACTGGAGACCACCGCCCAGCGTGACGGAGACGAATGGGTCATCACCGGGGCCAAGCGGTGGATCGGGGCCGGAACCTTCGCGGACTTTGCGATCGTCTGGGCGCGGGACGCAGCCGACGGGCAGGCCAAGGCGTTCCTGGTGGAGACCGACCGCCCGGGATTCACCGCCACCAAGATCGAACGCAAAATGGGCCTGCGCATCATGCAGAACGCAGACATCCGTTTGAACGGCGTGCGCATTCCGGGGGAGAACTTGATGCCCGGTGGCGAGGGGTTCGATGCCGCCAACGTGAAACTGCGTGACTCCCGCGCCTGGGTGGGGTGGCAGGGGGTCGGCGCGCAAATGGCGGCCTTTGAAATCGCTCGGGACTATGCTTTGGAACGCAAGCAGTTCGACCGCCCATTGGCCAAATTCCAACTGGTCCAGGATGCTCTGTCCCGGATGATGGCCGGGCTTTCAACCTCCATGGCACTGATGGTTCGCCTGGTCCAGCTGCAGGAGGACGGCGGGTTCCAGATGGTCCACGCCGCGTTGGCCAAGGCCACCACCACGTCCTCCGCACGGGAGGCCGTGTCCGTGGCCAGGGGGTTGATGGGTGGCAACGGAGTGCTACGCGATTACGAGATCTCCAAAGTCTTCAACGATGTTGAAATCCTCTACACCTATGAAGGCACCTACGAGATCAACTCATTGATTGTGGGACGCGCCATCACAGGGCAATCCGCTTTCGTCTGAACCTCACGTCTCCGCCGAGCAGTGGGTTGTGCCGCCCATCAGCGCTGATGAGCGGCACAACCCACTGCTCGGCGGGATCTGAAAACCAAGGAGAAACCGTGGATCTTTCCAACTCAAGTGCGCTGGTGACCGGTGCGGCCTCCGGCTTG
>NZ_JROX01000141.1:0-11761 GCF_000800955.1 Kocuria sp. ZOR0020 | reverse complement strand
CCGAGCGACTGGCCGAACAGGCCCGCCGCACCCGCGAGGAAGAACAGCAGATGCTGGCTCGGGTGGAGCAGGCCGTGGACACCTTGGCTGAGGCCATCCAGGACCGGGAGGACAGCGAAGCCGAGGCCAAACAGGCCGAGGCCGCCGTGAGTGCCATCCTGCGTGCCGCGGCAGATCGCCGCGAGGGCATGGCCAAACTCTCCGGTGGCGTGGGATCGGCGCGCTCGCGGGTTGAGGCAGCCGAAAACGAACTGCAGCGCCTACGGGAGACCGTGGGGCAGGCCGCGTTGCGCCGGCAGAAGGCTTCCGGTGAAGTGGATGCCTTGCGGGTTGCCGCCGATGACACGGCGCAGGCACTGGAACGTGCCCGGGACTCACGGGAGCAGACCGTCGAGGCCTTTGAAGCCGCCCGTGATGCCGCGCGGTTTGCAGACACCGCCAGGACGGAGGCACTGCGGGCCCATGACACCCAAGCAGCCCGCGCGGAGACCTTGCGGGCCTCGGTACGCCAGCCGGATGGATCTGATGTGGTGCGCAGCCGGGCTCCGGAATCCGTAGTGGGCGCTGTGGCTGAACTGTTGGCGGTGGAACCGGGCTGGGAGAAGGCCGTCACTGCGGCCCTGGGACCACTGGCCGAGGCGCTGGCAGTGCGGTCTCACACGGCGGCAGCCACCGCTTTTCAGGCACTGAGGGAGTCCGGGTCCGGCCGTGTCCATGTCCTGGTGGCAGGCACCGGGTCAGGTGAGGTGTCGGATGCTTTGCCACCGGAGATCCGTCGACTGGCCGGAACTGTGCCCGCCGTCGACGCCGTGCGCGCCACCACGGGCGCGGAGTCGGACGCCGCTGAGGCGGTGGCGCAGCAGGTGCGCGCGGAACTTGCCCGAACGGTCCTGGTCAACGACGCCGCAACGGGGTTGCGTCTGATCACCGAACACCCCCAGGTGCGTGCCGTGACCCGCCACGGCGATGTGTTTGCCCCCCACAGTGCGTGGGGCGGGGCCACGGAGGCCGCCGGTTCTGTGGAGACCCTGGCCCGTGCCGAGGAAGCTGAAACCCTGTTGGCGGAACTGGCCGCCACCTTGCAGGAAGCCACCACGGTGGCTCAGGCAGCCCACGGTGAACCCGATCAGCTGCGCCCCCAGGCAGAGGTTGCCCGCAACGCGTTCCAGGCGGCAGAACGCGAGCACCAGCAGGCACAGTCTGCGTTGTCCCGCACGGAGGCCGTGCTCACCTCAGCCCAAGCCGAATCCGAGCGATTCGACCGGCAGGTCAGCCAGGCACAGGACCAGGTTGCTGCCCACCAACGCGCCCTGACGGAGGCCGTGAACCGGCTGGAGGCCGCGCAGGACACCACGGATGCAGAGGCTGATGAACAGCGGCATCTGCAGGCCGTGGCCACCCGGGATGCCGCCCATGACGCGGCATCCAAGGCTCGCACTGCCGAGACCGAGGCCAGGTTGGCACTGCGCTCGCTGGAAGAACAGGCGCGTGCTCTGGGCAACCGTGCGCATTCCCAGGAGCGGGCGGCTGCCGCGGAACGGCGGGCCCGGGAGGAAGCCGCCCGGCGGGCAGAACGGCGGCGTCTGCAGGCGCGCAATGCCGAAGCCGTTGTGGCGGCGGTGGGCCAGATTCTGGTGCGGATCGATGACTCCGTGGACCTTGCGGAGTCCGAGCGGGCGCGCGCAGAGCATCTGCGCGCGCAGATTGATGCCGAACTGCAGTCCGTGCGCACGGCCAATGACTCCCTGGCCACCAAGGTCCATGAGCTCACGGACAGCGTTCACCGGGACGAACTGGCGCGGGCGCAAAAGCGTGCATGGATCGAAGCACTGGAGACCAAGTCCCTGGAGGACCTGGGCCTGACCCCGGATGACCTGGTGGAGAACTACGGGCCGCATCTGCTGATTCCGGATGCCGATGCCGTGCTGGAGGCGGCTCAGTCCCGGGATGAGCGGGCGGCCGCGGCCGCGGTTCGGCGTGAGCTGGAAGCCGAACGGGACGGGATCGACCCGGCCGAGCTGAAACCTGCCCCACTGGAACCGGAGGGCCGTGACAGGCAATCACCGGACAGCGACGACGGCCACCACGCCCCGCCCGAGGACCTCATGGGCAGGCCCTACGTCCGTGCCGAGCAGGAAAGGCGGCTGGCCGCAGCAGAGAAGGACCTGACCAAACTGGGGCGGGTCAACCCGCTGGCCCTGGAGGAATTCGCCGCCCTGGAAGAACGCCATTCGTTCCTCTCCGAGCAGCTGGAAGACGTCAAGAAGTCGCGTGCGGATCTGCGCCAGATCATCAAGGACGTGGACGAGCACGTGGAGAAGGTTTTTGCCGAGGCCTGGCATGACGTCGAACGTGAATTCACCGGTGTGTTCGCCACGCTGTTCCCCGGTGGTGAAGGGCGCCTACGACTGACCGATCCGTCCGACTACCTGACCACGGGCATTGAGGTGGAGGCCCGTCCCGCCGGCAAGAAGATCAAACGGCTTTCCCTGCTCTCCGGCGGTGAGCGCTCCCTGACGGCCATTGCCATGCTGGTGGCCATCTTCAAGGCCCGGCCCTCACCGTTCTACGTCCTGGACGAGGTGGAGGCAGCCCTTGATGACCGCAACCTGGGGCGATTGTTGACCATCATCCGGAAGCTGCAGGAATCCTCACAGTTGATTGTGATCACCCACCAGAAGCGCACCATGGAAATCGCCGACGCCGTCTACGGGGTCACCATGCGCGACGGCGTGACCACCGTGCTGGGACAGAGACTCAAAGAACTGCGGTGACGTGCTCGACGGGCCACCCACAAGGAGCCGTCAGGTGCGGTCCCTGCGGCCGGTCCGGGCAGCGAAGGCGTCGATGGCCTGCAGGACCTCGTCATTGCGCCAGAACGGTCCGAGCTGGTGCTCGGTCTCGTTCTTGAGGATTCCGGCCTCGACCAATGCGTTCAACGGCGGATAAACGTTGGGTTGTTGCACACCCAGGGCTTGAGCTGCAGCTGCCGAGTTGAGCACGGGGCGTTGGGCGATGACGTCCAACAACTTCCAGGCATTGCTGTTCTTCCGCGCGGTCAAACGATCATCCCAGCTCTTCCGGATCGCTTGGATCTCGGCAACCAGTCGGGAAGCATTCGCCACCGCGCGCAGGGAGGCGTGGGCGAAGGCGTCGATCATGGGAGCGATCTCGCCGTTGCGGTAGGCCGTCAGCGCCGCGTGGTAGCCGCGGACGTCAGCCAGAAGGCCCGCGGACACGGGAACGGCAACGTTGCGTGTCACGCCGTGGCGACGCAACATCGATTGGGCGATGGCCCGCCCGGTTCTTCCGTTGCCGTCCGTGAAGGGATGGATGGTCTCGAACTGTGCGTGGGTGATCGCCACGGAGACCAGAGCAGGCATGTCCGTGCGGAGCCCGAACCTGACCAGGTCCTCGATCAGTTCGGGAACCCGCTCGTGACCGGGGGCCACGTAGTCGGCTCCGGCCGGTGAGTCGGAATGGGTCCCGATCCAGACCGCCTCCTGCCGCCATTGCCCGGGAGCGTGGCGTGGTTGAGAGGCCAGCAGGGTGGCGTGCACTTCCAGTATTGAAGTGGACGAGAAGTCACCGGCAAGTTCAAGGGCGGCTTGGAGTGCCCTGGTGTTACCGGCGATCAGCTCCGCGTTGCGGCTGCGCTTGGCGCCGAGCTCGGCGCTGAGGATGAATCGAGCGCTTGCGTTGAGGTTTTCGATCTGTGAGGACGATGATGCTTCCGAGCGCAGCAGGACGGGGGCCGATGATGCGATGCTGCCGCCCTGAGCAGCGTCAAAACGGGCCAGCTCCTTCTCCGCCTCGAGCGCCAACTGGGTGGTGCGGGAGTCCAGGTTGGGCTGGAGAGCACCGATGTGCGGCGGGACGGCGGCACGATAGGTGAAGGGATGCGTGGCCGCGCCGGCCCTGGGGAAGACCGAGGCAGCGGGGTGCCAGGTGAGTTCCTCGTACTGCAGTGCGGGCCATGAAGCAGCCAACGGTTTCCCCTCACGGTTGCGGTGCAGCGGATCAAGTCATAATCCGCACAGGGCAACTTTATGACTTTCGGCGAAAGTCATAAAAAACTGTTCGTTGATTATGACTTTGGGCCCGGAGCCGGGGCGTCGTCGTCCTCGGTGCCGTCCCGTACGGGAACTTGCGGGATGGAGCCGGTGGGCACGGCGTCGACGTCCTTGCGTTTGGTGGTGTCCGTGACCGGAATCCAGGCCAGAGCGGCCAGGATCAACATGAGTCCGGACAGGCCGAACGCCCAGCCGAAGCCCGTGGCGTCCACGATGGCACCGGCGGCAACGGGGCCCACGATCTGCCCGGCGTCCATGGACATCTGGAACCGTGCCAGGACCTGACCACCTGAGCGGTGCGGCCCCACCACGTCCGCCACGGCGGCCTGCTGTCCCGGGTTCAGGGTCCCGGAACCCACGCCGGCCAGGAACGATGCCACGGCGAACAGGTACACGTTCTCCGTGACCCCCACCACGATGGTCATGGCGCCGGCCACCACCAGACCCGTGATGACCAGCGGCTTACGGCCCAGCTGATCAGCCAGCCTCCCCGTGAAGGTCAGTGCCACCGCGGAGCCTGCAGCGTAGATGGTCAAGGCGATACCGGAAAGCACTGGACCGGCACCAAAGGCAGCAGCCACCAACAGTGGCACCAGCGCCACGCGGATGCCGTAGGAGGTCCAACCGTTGGCGAATCCAGAGACCAGTGCTGCCCGGTACGGACCGAACTGCCACGCCTCCCGGAACTCCATACGCGGCTGCGCGGCCCGGGACGCCCTGTCTCCCAGGGCCTCCGGGGCAATGCGACGGAAGACCACGGCGGCGGCAATCAGAATGGCCACACCGTAAATGATGAACGGTGCCCGCAATCCGATCCCGGCCAACAAACCACCGATCACCGGACCCAGAATGCCGCCGATCAGAAACGTGGAACCGTACAGACCGGAGATTCGGCCGCGCTCGCTGACGGGGGAGAGCCGCACGATCAAACCCATGGCAGAGACAGTGAACATGGTGGACCCAACGCCGCCCAGACCGCGGAAGAGCAACAACTGCCAGTAGTTCGCAGCGAACGCCGTGGCAAAGGAGGACAGCGCCACAATCACCAAACCGGTCAGGTAGGTCCGACGCTCACCGATCTTGTCCAGAATCCGTCCGCCGGCCGGTGCAAAGATCAAGCGGCAGAAGGCGAAGGCTGAGATCACCGCGGAGGCCGCAGCCACGCCAACGTTGAAGCTGGACGCGTACTGGGGCAGCACGGGAACCACGATGCCGAAGCCGATGGCGATGGCAAAGGCCGCTGCAATCAGAACCTTGACTTCCTGCGGAATCGGTTCCTTGGGCGTACGCGGTTCGGTGGAGCGTCTGGTGAGGGGCACGCGAGCAGTCTAGGAGGGGGATCCTCCCGGGCCTCTCGCGTTCGCCGGAGGCCGATCGCCACGTGCGCCGTGGCCTCCGGCCGTGATGCAATAGCCATGTGGACCAGATACCCGTGTTTGTGTACGTGATTGTTGCCGTTGTCATCCTGGCGATCCTGGGATTCGTGCTGCTGCGCGGCCCCAAGGCACCTCCGGGTGGCTACGAGTCCACCCGTGACGCCGATGATCCCGCCCCCGGTGGCAGTGGGGATTCCAACGACGACGTCGCGCCCACCGCCACGGAAGATGTGCCGGCTGCGACCACCACCAAACGCAAGGTGGACCGCCCGGAATCCGTCTCCTCCCGTATGGCGCGTCTGCGCGGCCGGTTGTCCAAGTCCAACAACTTGTTCGGCCGTGGCCTGCTGGCGCTGCTGTCCCGGGACCGGATCGATCAGGACGTCTGGGACGAGATCGAAGAAACCCTGTTGTTGGCCGACCTGGGTTCTGAGGCCTCCATGGACCTGGTGGAGGCGCTGCAGAAGCGGGTCAAGGTTGAAGGCACCCAGGATCCCGTCCGGGTCAAAGCCATGTTGCGGGAGGAACTGCTCACGGTGGTGGATCCCACCATGGACCGCTCCCTGGCCATTGAGCGCAAGGACCTTGCTCCGGCCGTGATGCTGGTGGTTGGTGTCAACGGCGTGGGCAAGACCACCACCGTGGGCAAGCTGGCCCGTGTGCTGGTGGCAGAGGACAAGGACGTCGTGCTGGGTGCAGCGGACACCTTCCGTGCGGCGGCGGCCGATCAGCTCCAGACCTGGGGCAACCGAGTGGGTGTTGTCACGGTGCGTTCGGAGACGGAAGGCGCGGATCCGGCGTCGGTGGCTTTTGACGCGGTAAAGGTGGGCATTGAGGCGGAGTCCGACGTCGTGCTGCTGGACACCGCAGGCCGATTGCAGAACAAGGCCGGGTTGATGGATCAGCTGGGCAAGATCAAGCGCGTGGTCTCCAAGGCGGCAGAAGTTGACGAGGTCCTGCTGGTGATCGATGCCACCACCGGGCAGAACGGCATGGTTCAGGCCAAGGTCTTCTCCCAGGCCGTGGATGTCACCGGCATTGTGCTCACCAAACTGGACGGCACGGCCAAGGGCGGCATTGTGATGGCCATCCAGCGTGCACTGGGTGTACCGGTCAAGCTGATCGGCTTGGGGGAGGGCCCGGATGACCTGGCACCTTTTGACCCCGAACAGTTCGTGGACGCTCTGCTGGACTGAAGTCCCCACCAGTGGCGACACACGCCCGTCACACAATCACAACTGTGGAAACACCACCGCAACACTGAATTCCGGGACAGGAAACATCCCCACCCTTGAATGCTGGTGAATCAATCACCGCGGTCCAAGAGCTCACTCGGACCGGAATGAAGGGAGGCAGCGTGGATCAGATCACGCTGACAGCTGCAGATGTGTGGACCGTGGTGGCTTCGGCCCTGGTCTTGTTCATGACGCCTGGCCTGGCGTTGTTCTACGGCGGCATGACGCGCGCCAAAGCCGTGTTGAACATGATGCTGATGAGCTTCATCTCCATCGGGATGGTCACCGTGGTGTGGGTGTTGTGGGGCTACTCGATGTCCGGCGGGGATTCCATCCTGGGCGGCCTGGTGGCCGATCCCACCTCTGCCTTCGGCTTGACCAACCTGATCGGCACCAGTGACCTGCTGGGGGCTGCTTTTGGAGCAACCTTTGCCATCATCACCGTGGCCCTGATTTCCGGTGCCATTGCCGACCGCGCCAAGTTCGGTGCCTGGGCCGTGTTCGTCCCCATCTGGGCCACCCTAGTCTACGCCCCACTGGCCTTCATGGTCTGGGGCGGGGGCCTGCTGACCGAGGACGGTGCGATCGGCTCACGCTTTGGTGAAGCCATCGACTTTGCCGGTGGTCTGGTGGTGCACATCAACGCCGGTGTGGCCGCCGTCATCCTCATCCTGGTGGTGGGAGCACGCCAGGGCTTTGGCAAGGACCCGAACCAGCGCCCGCACAACCTCCCGCTGGTCATGCTGGGTGCTGCCATCCTGTGGTTCGGATGGTTCGGGTTCAACGTGGGTGCGGCCAGTTCCCCGGAACAGGCCGGACTGATCCTGGTCAACACCATGGCGGCTCCGTCCGCGGCCATGCTGGGCTGGTTGTTGACCGAACGCATCCGTGACGGTCACGCCACATCCCTGGGCGGTGCCTCCGGCGTGGTGGCAGGCCTGGTTGCCATCACCCCCGCCTGCGCCAACGTTTCCCCTGTGTGGGCCATGGTGCTGGGGTTCGTGTCCGGCATCTGCTCCGCCATTGCCGTGGGCTTCAAGTACCGCCTCAAGGTGGATGACTCCTTGGACGTGATCGGCGTTCACCTGGTCTCCGGCCTGGTGGGCACCATCGCCCTGGGATTCGTGGCCCTGCCCTCTGAGGGCACGGCCGGATTGTTCTACGGCGGCGGCTTCGGACTGCTGGGCACCCAGATCTTGGCGGTGGTGATCTCCGTGCTCTACTGCGCTGTGATGACCACCGTGATCGCCCTGGTGATCGACAAGACCATGGGCTTCCGCATCACCCAGGAGGAAGAGATCCAGGGAATCGATGTCACCACCCACGCCGAGTCCGGATACAACTTGGCAGGCGATGCCGCCGGTTCCTTCCTGCCCCGCACCACCACAGGTGCCTCGATCCGCCCCAGTGAAACAGGTGCCGGGTCTGCGCACTGACGCGCCCTGACCTGCCGAATCACCTGATGCACCAACTGAGATAGGAACCTCATGAAGCTTGTCACAGCAATTGTCCGCCCAGAGAAGTTCTTGAACATCAAAACGGCTCTGGAGGACTACGGCATCCAAGGCATGACTGTCCAAAACGTCCACGGATACGGTCAACAGCGTGGCCACACGGAGGTCTACCGCGGTGCCGAATACACCGTTGACCTGCTGGAAAAGACCCGAATCGAAATCCTGGTGGAGGATTCCCAGGAGCAGGACGTGGTGGGCGTGCTGGTGGTTGCCGCCAACACCGGCCGCGCCGGCGACGGAAAGGTCTGGGTCACAGACGTTTTCCAGGTAGTTCGCGTCAGGACCGGAGAACGCGGGGAAAGTGCCGTCTGACAGGCTGTTTTGACGGTCATGACCACCACAGCGGTGGGCCCGGGTGAACCTCCGGGCCCACCGTCGTCGTCAACATCACACGCTTCTTCCCATCAGCAAGCTTGTTCTTCCCTAGACTTTTCGGGCAGTGACAGATTGCGCGTGGAGGCACCAGGCGCGGGTGAAAGGTGAATCCGGATCGTGACTGGATGGAAGCAGAACGCAACGGCGCTGCGTGAGAAGTACAGCCGCCAGATGCGTTTCCTGGCCGTGGGTGGCACGTGTTTTGTGTTGACCGTGGTGCTGAACTTCGCCCTCAAGTGGACGGTGCTCAGCAGCAACCCCACCACCTCCATGATCATCGCCACCACCGTGGCCAGCATCGTGAGCTACCACCTGAACAAGAAGTGGACGTTCTCCGAACAGGGCAGCCACAACTCGGGGCTGGAGATGTTCCTGTTCGCGGTCGTGTGTGGAGTGGGGATCCTGCTCAACAGCGCCCCGGTCTACATCTCCCGCTACGTGATCGGTCTGGAAACCCCGGCCTACAGCCTGCTAGTACAGGAGACCGCTGACTTCATTGCCGGTCCCATCCTGGGCACGGCCATCGCCATGATTTTCCGGTGGTGGGCCATGGACAAGTTCGTCTTCCCCAAGGTGCGCAAGGTGGTTGTGGCAGAACCGGCCGGGATGGATGAACAAGGCCGTCAGCTTTACGTGGCCACAGTGACTCCGTTGAACACTGCGGAGATCCGCATCCAGAAGGCCCGTGCCACCGCACCGGCTGCAGCAGCGGTGTCCGCCACAGAATCTGAAGACGCCCAGCGCATCTCTGCCTGATTCGAATCCGAATCCGCCAGGACCTGTGAAGGTTGTTAACCTGGTGCATTGTTGCCCACCAAGGCACTGGGGCCCGACCACATGTCGGCCCGGTGGTGGTGTGGCACCCCTGACCCGTACCGCACAGCGAGGAATCCGTGTTCAACTCCCTCTCCGATCGCCTGACAGCCACGTTCAAGAACCTGCGGGGCAAAGGCAAACTCACTGAGGCTGATGTTGATGCCACCGTGCGGGAGATCCGCCGCGCGTTGTTGGACGCCGACGTCGCCGTGCCCGTGGTCCGTGAGTTCACTGCCGCCGTCAAGGAACGTGCCTTGGGGGCTGAGGTCAATGAGGCCCTGAACCCTGCCCAACAGATCGTCAAGATCGTCAACACCCAGCTCCAGGAGATCCTGGGTGGGGAGACCCGCCGGATCCGGATGGCAAAGTCCGGGCCCACGGTGATCATGTTGGCCGGTCTGCAAGGTGCTGGTAAGACCACGCTGGCCGGCAAGCTCGGCAACTGGCTGAAGGCCCAGGGCCACCGCCCCCTGTTGGTGGCTTCTGACCTGCAGCGGCCCAATGCCGTGACCCAGTTGCAGGTGGTGGGTGACCGTGCAGGTGTTCCGGTGTGGGCACCGCACCCCGGCACCACCTCTGAGTTCGACGACCCCACGGGCGATCCCGTGCAGGTGGCCCGTGACGGTGTGGCCCATGCGCGCGCCAAGCTCTTTGACGTGGTGATCGTGGACACCGCCGGTCGTCTGGGCGTGGACCAGGCGCTGATGGCGCAGGCCCGTGACATCCGTGACGCCGTGGATCCGCAGGAAGTCCTGTTCGTGATCGACGCCATGATCGGTCAGGACGCCGTGCAGACCGCCCAGGCCTTCAACGAGGGCGTGGACTTCACGGGCGTGGTGCTCGCCAAGCTCGACGGCGACGCCCGCGGTGGTGCCGCCCTGTCAGTCGCCTCCGTGACGGGCAAGCCCATCATGTTCGCCTCCACCGGCGAGGGTGTGAAGGACTTTGAGCAGTTCCACCCGGACCGCATGGCCAGCCGCATCCTGGACATGGGCGATGTTCTGACCCTGATTGAGCAGGCCGAACAGAACTGGGACCGGGCCGAGGCCCAGAAGATGGCCCAGAAGTTCGCCGATCAGGAGGACTTCACCTTTGACGACTTCCTGGTTCAGATGCAGCAGCTCAAGAAGATGGGCTCCATGAAGAAGCTGCTGGGCATGATGCCCGGCATGGCCGGCATGCGTGAACAGATCGAGGCTTTCGACGAGTCCTCGATCGGCCGCATCGAGGCCATCATCCGCTCCATGACCCCGCACGAACGTGCCGCTCCCAAGATCCTCAACGGCTCCCGCCGCGCGCGTATTGCCAAGGGTTCCGGTGCCACGGTCTCTGAGGTCAACCAGCTCATGGAGCGGTTCATGCAGGCCCAGAAGATGATGAAGAAGATGGCCCAGGGCAAGGGGATTCCGGGAATGCCCGGCGGTATGCCCGGAATGGGCGCAGGCGCCGGTGGTGGTGCGGCCATGCCGGGAATGGGGGGCATGCCGCCCATGCCCGGAATGGGTGCCGGTGGCAAGGGCAAGGTCAAGAACGCCAAGGGCAAGAAGAAGGGCTCCCGTTCCGGCAACCCGGCCAAGCGTGCGCAGGAGAATGCAGCCGCCACCACCAAGCAGTCGGTGGCCGGTTCGGCCTTCGGCGCACCCGCCCAGCAGGAACCGGATCTGAAGGATCTGCCCAAGGGTTTTGAGAAGTTCCTGAAGTGACAACACGGAAGGTCAGCGCGGCGCCATGAGTTCCCATCTGCCTGAGGACGAGCTGAAGACATTCATCGATTCCTTGCCAACTCGCCGTTTGGCTTCGGCTGCAGTGATCCGGGATGAGGCCGGGCGAGTTCTGTTGGTTGAACCCAATTACAAGGACGGGTGGACTCTGCCCGGCGGCACCACCGAGGCCGGGGAGGACCCCCGGACCGGCTGTTTCCGTGAAGTGCTGGAGGAAGTGGGGCTGCAGCTTCCGGAAGGCCGCCTGCTGCTGGTGGCGCACGGGATTAATCAAGGCATCTGGGGAGACTCGGTCTCCTTCTTGTACGACGGCGGTCAGATCCCGTCCAACACCACCATCACGGTCCAGGAGGAGGAACTGCTGGGTCATGCCTGGGTGGATCCCCAGGATCTGGACGGCTACCTCTCACCGCGCGTGGCGGACCGCGTCCGTTCAGCCATCAACTGCATCGCCGATGGCACCACGGTGGAAGTCGGATCCCTGCACTGAGCCGACACCCAGAGCCCCCGAGTACCATGACCGGCATGACCACGCCCTCCCACCTTGCCGGATGGAACATTCTGCCGTTGGCCGTCCGCATTGACGGTGCCCAGCCGTACTCACTGCCAGGCGATCTGCCCGCAGTCACGGAAAAGCCCGCCGAGTTGGTG
>NZ_JROX01000140.1:0-213 GCF_000800955.1 Kocuria sp. ZOR0020 | reverse complement strand
GAACAGCTAAAACATTGTTTTATGATAGAGATGAACACGGAAACCCGCCAGATATATCTACTATTAAAGCTGAAATTTCACCCTCCACGATCGTCACAAGGTTATTCTTTAACCAAAACGAACTCTTACCTTTGTATGTTAATGACTTGGTAGATATATGGTATGACGGTAAACTGTATTCAGGATATATAGCAGATAGAGTTAAAACAGAGT
>NZ_JROX01000014.1:0-15402 GCF_000800955.1 Kocuria sp. ZOR0020 | reverse complement strand
ACAAGTTCACCAAGAAACCAACTGCAACTGGCCGACCCGACCTGCCCGGGGTCCGTAGCGTTTTCAATGAAGGTGAGGGCACGTCCGCATCTGGCCATGCCCCCAAATCAAACGTCCGGGACGGCACAACGCTCCGGCCACGTCAGGAGGAGCACCATGACTGCCCAAACCACTGACCGCCTGATCAACGACGATCAATTCGACCCGCAAGCCAACCCCTGGCGCGGTTTTGACGGTGGTCCGTGGCAGGACGGAGTGGATCTGCGCGACTTCATCCAGCGCAACTACACCCCCTACGACGGCGACTCCTCCTTCCTGGAGAACGCCACGGCCCGGACCACCGGCATCTGGGAGCAGCTGCTGGCCATGTTCCCGGCCGAACGGGACAAGGGCGTCTACGACGTCGACGCAACCACCCCGTCCACCATCACCTCCCACAAGCCCGGTTACATCAATGCCGAGCAGGAAATCATTGTGGGTTTGCAGACCGATGCCCCGCTGAAACGTGCCATCATGCCCAACGGCGGGTGGCGCATGGTCAAGAACTCCCTGGAAACCTACGGCTACCCGGTGGATCCGGACCTGGACAAGGTCTTCACCACCTACCGCAAGACCCACAACGACGGCGTCTTTGACGTCTACTCCCCCAATGTCCGTGCGGCACGCTCCTCCCACGTGGTCACGGGTCTGCCGGATGCCTACGGTCGCGGTCGCATCATCGGTGACTACCGCCGCGTTGCCCTCTACGGTGTGGACGCCCTGGTGGAGGCCAAGAAGCGCGAGCGCGCCGAGCTGGATCTTTACGCCGCTGACGAGAAGATCATTCGCGAGCGCGAGGAGAACTCGGAGCAGATCCGCGCGCTCCGTGAGTTGCAGGCCATGGCGGAGGCTTACGGTTTTGACATTTCCCGCCCGGCTGCCAATGCCACCGAGGCCGTGCAGTGGCTCTACTTTGCCTACCTGGGAGCTGTGAAGGAACAGAACGGTGCGGCCATGTCCTTCGGTCGCAACACCGCCTTCCTTGATGTCTACTTTGCCCGAGACCTTGCCGAGGGCACCTTGACCGAATCGGAAGTCCAGGAGATCGTGGATGACCTGGTGATCAAGCTGCGGATCGTGCGTTTCCTGCGCACCCCGGAGTACGACCAGCTCTTCTCCGGGGACCCCACCTGGGTCACTGAGTCCATTGGCGGCATGGGGGCCGACGGCCGGACCCTGGTTACCAAGACCTCCTTCCGATTCCTGCAGACCCTCTACAACCTGGGCCCGGCCCCGGAGCCGAACCTGACGGTGTTCTGGTCGGCGGATCTGCCGGAGGGCTTCAAGCGCTTCTGCGCCCAGGTCTCCATTGACACCTCCGCCATCCAGTTCGAGTCCGATGAATTGATCCGCGGTGCCTGCGGGGATGACGCCGCCATTGCCTGCTGCGTGTCCCCCATGACGGTGGGCAAGCAGATGCAGTTCTTCGGCGCCCGCGTGAACGTGGCCAAGTCCCTGCTGTACGCCATCAACGGTGGCCGGGACGAGATCTCCGGCAAGCAGATCGCCCCGGAGTACCCGGCCGCGGCCGGTGAGGTCCTGGAGTTCGAGGACGTCTGGAACAAGTTCCTGGTGCTGCTGGACTGGTTGGCCGCCACTTACGTGGAGGCGCTGAACTGCATCCACTACATGCACGACAAGTACGCCTACGAGCGCCTGGAGATGGCCCTGCACGACCGCAACGTGCTGCGCACCATGGCCTGCGGCATCGCCGGGTTGTCCGTGACCACGGACTCCCTGGCCGCCATCAAGTACGCCACGGTCCGCCCGGTGCGCGACGAATCAGGCCTGGTCACCGACTACACCGTGGAGGGCGAGTTCCCCACCTACGGCAACGACGACGACCGCGCGGATGACATTGCGGTCAAGATCGTGCACGAGTTCATGGAACGCGTCCGCCGTCACCCCACCTACCGGGATGCCGTCCACACGCAGTCGGTGCTGACCATCACCTCCAACGTGGTCTACGGCAAAGCGACGGGCAACACCCCCGACGGCCGCCGTACCGGTGAGCCGTTCGCCCCGGGTGCCAACCCGTCCAACGGGCGTGACACCCACGGCATGTTGGCTTCCGCGTTGTCCGTGGCCAAGCTTCCGTTCGACGAAGCCATGGACGGGATCTCTCTGACCAACACCGTGGTTCCCTCCGGTCTGGGGCGCACCAAGGACGAGCAGGTGACCAACTTGGTGGGTCTGTTGGATGCCCAGAACGTCTCCGATGGGTACCACATGAACGTCAACGTGTTGAACCGGGAGACCCTGGAAGATGCCATGGCCCACCCGGAGAACTATCCGCAACTGACGGTTCGGGTCTCCGGTTACGCCGTGAACTTTGTGCGCCTGACGCGTGAGCAGCAGATGGATGTTCTCTCCCGGACGTTCCACGACCGCGTCTGAGATCGGCTGCACTGACCACATGCCAGGTACGCGAACCACGCACCCCCGGTTCACGCCGTCGGAGGGTTCGGTGGCGGCCATGCGCCCCACCGAACCCGTCCGCGCGGCCTCTGTGACCGAGCTTCCTCAGCCCCTACGCCGCGGTACGGCTGACGGCCTCCCGGAGACACTGGGTGACCTTCACCGGGAGCTGCTCCCACTCGACGACGACGGCCGGCCCCTGCACCATCAGAAAGTGCAGGCGCTGCACGCAGGTCTGATGGGCTCCATCCATTCCTGGGAGCTGGTCACGGCAGTGGATGGGCCCGGCACCCGCATGACGCTGTTCCTCTCCGGATGCCCCTTGCAGTGCCAGTACTGCCACAACCCGGACACCATGCAGTTGAAGAACGGCACGCTGCAATCGGTGGAGGAAGTCCTGAAGCGGGTCATGCGCTACCGCAAGATCTTTCAGGCCACGGGTGGTGGACTCACCATTTCCGGTGGTGAACCGCTGTTCCAGCACAAGTTCGTCCGGCGCATCCTGCGGGGTGCCAAGGAGATGGGTGTGCACACGGCCATCGACACCTCCGGCTTCCTGGGCCGGGTGGCCGATGACGAGCTGCTGGCCGACGTCGATCTGGTCCTGCTGGACGTGAAGTCCGGAGACGAGGCCACCTACCGGGAAACCACCGGCCGAGCCTTGGCCCCCACCTTGGCCTTCGGTGACCGTCTGGCGGAGATGGGCAAACCTGTTTGGATCCGGTTTGTGCTGGTCCCGGGACTCACGGATGCGCCGGAGAACGTCCAGGCGGTGGCCGAGATCGTGGCCCGTTGGGGTTCGGTGCAGCGTGTTGAGGTCTTGCCGTTCCACAACATGGGTGAGGACAAGTGGAACACGCTGGGGCTGAACTACTCCCTGAAAGGTGTGCAGCCGCCGTCGTTGGAATCCACGGAAGCCGCACGAGAGACCTTCCGGGCCAAGGGCCTCACGGTCTACTAGCCCCTCCCCCCTCAGCCGAATAGGCCGTTTGATCGCTGCTGACCCATTCAGGGGCGATCAAAAGGCCTACTCGGCGGGGAGGGGGAGCTCAGTCGCCCAGGATCTGGTCCGCGCGGGACCGGGCCCAACGCTCTGCCTCCAGCACGGAGTCCACGCTCAGTTCATCTGCAGGGACGTGTTCCTCCACCACCTGCGCCACGGTGTCAACAATCTGCGTGAAGCCGATCCGTCCCGAGTGGAAGGCCAACACCGCTTGTTCATTGGCTGCGTTGAATACCGCCGGCGTGGTGGCGGACTTGGCTGCAGCTTTCTTGATCAGCTCCACGGCGGGGAAAGCCACCGGGTCCAACGGTTCAAAGGTCCAGGAGGTGGCCTGCGACCAATCGCACGGTGTTGCGGCCCCCGGCACGCGGTGCGGCCACCCCAGACCCAGAGCGATGGGCAGCCGCATGTCCGGCGGAGAGGCCTGGGCCAGTGTGGACCCGTCCGTGAACTGGACCATGGAGTGCACCACGGACTGCGGGTGGACCACCACGTCGATCTTCTCCAGCGGCACCCCGAACAACAGATGGGCTTCCAACACCTCCAGCGCCTTGTTGACCATGGTGGCGGAGTTGGTGGTGACCATCAGGCCCATGTCCCACGTGGGGTGTGCCAACGCGTCATCCGGGGTGACCTCCGCAAGCTCGTCACGGGAGCGCCCCCGGAACGGTCCACCAGAGGCGGTGAGAATGAGCCGGTCAACTTCATCCGGCGTACCAGAGCGCAACGCCTGAGCCAGAGCGGAGTGCTCCGAGTCGACCGGGATCAACGGGTCCTCATGCTTGGATGCGGCAACCGCCTGGTGAATCAGGGCACCGCCGGCAATCAGCGATTCCTTGTTGGCCAGCGCCAGCAATTTGTCCGCATTCAAGGCCGCCAGGGTGGGCGCCAGGCCGATGGACCCGGTGATCCCGTTGAGCACCAAATCGGCTTCCTCATGGGCTGCGGCTTGCGTTGCGGCCTCCGGTCCGTGAACGACGACGGGACGGTACTCACCTTCCGCACCACCCTTGCCGTCGGAGGTGACTCCCTCGGTTGCTGCATGCCGCTGGGTGATCAGTTCGGTGAGTTGTGCAGCGTCCTCAGCGTTGCCACTGGTGGCCACCAACTGCGCGCGAGTTTCCACAGCCTGTTGTGCCAACAGCTCCAGGTTGGAGGTGCCGGCGGCCAGGGCCACCACGCGGAACACCTGATGCCCACTGTCCTCGGCAGCTTGGCGCACCACCTCCAAGGCCTGAGTGCCGATGGAACCGGTGGACCCCAGGATGCTGATTGTGCGGGGCGCAGCCTTGAGGAGTTCCGCCCACGGTGACCGGGAGATGTGCGTGTCTTCAGGTGCGCTCGCGTTCATGCTCCCAGTATGGGCCAGCCCCGGAACACCCGACGACGCCCACCCATCCCGAGGCGGACGTCACTGGTCATGGGTGTGGATACGACAAAACCCGGCCCTCCCGAAGCGGACGCCAAGCCAAGCAGTCCGGGGGAGGGCCGGGTTCGGTCGTGTGGTTCAAAGACGAAGGCGCCGCGGTGGGCTTCCGAAGCCAGCGTCACGCGACTTGGGTCCGGATACGACAAAACCCGGCCCTCCCGAAGCGGACGTCAAACGAAGCAGTCCGAGGGAGGGCCGGGTTTTGTCGTGTCTAGCGACTGATCCCGGAGGAATCAGCGACGAGCGCCGCCGCGACGACCGGTGATCAGGCCCCAGATGAAGAGCACAACCAGTGCGCCAACGGTAGCGATGACCAGGGACATGATCCAGCCGCTCTCGTTGATGCCCTGACCGGAGATTGCGGAGAACAGGAAGCCGCCGACGACGGCGCCGACGATGCCCAGCAGCATGGTGACGATGATGCCACCACCCTGGTTACCCGGCATGATGAGTTTTGCCAGTGCGCCGGCGATCAAGCCCAGAACGATCCAACCAATGATGGCCATGAGAATCTCTCTTTCCGTTGGTGGCCCCAACTGTGACAGTGGGGCTGGAGGGGGACGGTCCGACAGCATGCTGACAGCTGACGGTTAAAGTAAAGATTACAAGACCACTGCCGAAAATTCGGGCAGCTGCATGAGAGTTCTCTCACGATCCAGACCATGCTACGGCGCCGATGGACGCCGCAGGCCCCCGCCAGAACCGGTGAAACCGGACTCTGACAGGGGCCCTTGACGAACCGCTCGATGTGAGCCTCCCGTTGGACGGAATTTCACATCCCCCGGCGTGTGGGATTCCCGATCACCACTGGATCGGATCTGCGATCCGTGGTGGAACGGATCCCAGATCAGTGCTGGACAGGAGCCTCAGCACCCACACCGGTCATGGAGCGAACCTCCATCTCGGCCTGCTTCTCCACGCTCTCCTTGTAGGAATCGGTCTTGGAACCGATGAAGCCCAACAGGAAGGACGCGGGGATGGAGACCAGACCCGGGTTGGACAGCGGGAACCAGGAGAAGTCCACGCCCTGGATCATGGAGGTCTCTGCACCGGACATGACCGGGGAGAACATGATCAGACCGATGGAGATGATCAGACCGCCGTACATGGACCACACCGCACCGCGGGTGGTGAACCCGCGCCAGTACAGGGAGTACAGGATGGTGGGCAGGTTGGCCGAGGCAGCCACGGCGAATGCCAGCGCCACCAGAAAGGCCACGTTCTGACCCTGGGCGCCAATGCCGCCCAGGATGGAGACCACACCGATCACCACAACGGTCAGCTTGGCAACGCGCAGTTCCTCCTTGCCGCTGGACTTACCCTTCTTGATCACGTTCGAGTAGATGTCGTGAGCAAAGGATGCGGATGCGGTGATCGCCAGACCGGCCACAACGGCCAGGATGGTGGCGAAGGCCACGGCGGCGATGATACCCAGCAGCACCGAACCACCCAGCTCAAAGGCCAGCAACGGAGCTGCAGAGTTCACGCCACCCGGAGCTGCCAGGATGCGTTCGCTGCCGATCAGGGCGGCGGCGGCAAAGCCCAGCACCAGGGTGAACAGGTAGAACAGACCGATCAGGGAGATGGCCCACACCACGGACTTGCGGGCTTCCTTGGCGGTGGGAACCGTGTAGAAGCGCATGAGCACGTGCGGCAGACCGGCGGCGCCAAAGACCATGGCCATGCCCAGGGAAATGAAGTCCAGCTTGGTCCATTCGTTCAGACCGTAGCGCAGACCCGGCTCCAGCAGCTTCTGACCGTCCATGTCAGCGCCGGAACGGTTCACCACGTTGACTGCTTCGCCCAGCATGGCGGAGAAGTTGAAGCCGAACATGCCCAGGGCCCAGATGGTCATGACGCCCACACCGGTCATCAGCAGGACGGCCTTGATGATCTGCACCCAGGTGGTGCCCTTCATACCGCCGATCAGCACGTAGGCGATCATCAACGCGCCGACGACGATGATCACCAGGGACTGGCCCCAGCTGGAGGAAATACCCATCAGCAGGGAGACCAACGCACCGGCGCCGGCCATCTGTGCCAGCAGGTAGAAGAAGGTCACGCACAGCGTGGAGGTTGCCGCAGCAATGCGGACCGGGCGCTGACGCAGGCGGAAGGAGAGCACATCCGCCATGGTGAACTTGCCGGTGTTGCGCAGCGGCTCGGCGATGAGCAGCAGTGCAACCAACCAGGCCACCAGGAAGCCGATGGAGTACAGGAAGCCGTCGTACCCCTGCAGGGCGATGGCGCCCACGATGCCCAGGAAGGACGCCGCGGAGAGGTAGTCACCTGCAATGGCCAGGCCGTTCTGGGTTCCGGAGAAGGAGCGTCCACCGGCGTAGTAGTCGGCAGCCGTGGAGGTGTGCTTGGAGGCTCGCAGCACGACCACCATGGTCACGGCAACGAACGCTCCGAAGATCAGCATGTTCAGCCACGGGGTGCCAACGGTTTCGCTGGCCTCTGCGGCGGGAAGCATTACGTTCATGAATCAAGCCCCCTTGCTTGAATGAGCGCCGTTGGAGCCACGGTGGGTTGCGGCGTAGTCGCCGGCCTCCAGGGCTTCACGCAGTTGCTCTGCCTTGGGATCCAGGCTCTTGTTCGCGAAGGCGACGTAGAGGCCTGTGATGCCGAAGGTGGTGACGAACTGAAGCAGGCCAAGGATGATGCCCAGGTTCACGTTGCCGATCACCGGAGTGGACATGAAGTCCGTGGCGTAGATGGAGAGAAGCACGTACAGCAGGAACCAGACCAAGAAGAAGATGGTCATGGGAACCACGAATTTGCGGTGCGTGGATCGCAGAGATTGGAACTCCGGGGAGCTTTGCGCTGCCTGGAAGTCCTGGGCCGTTGGTTCGGCCACTGAAGGATGCTCTGACACGGGAGACCTCTCGTAACGAGCTTTACGTGACAGGTGTCACACTGTGGACTCGCTCACATTAACCGCATGTTTGCCGTGCACCAACCACTGTTCACCCCAGATGCCACCCGTGTTGCACCAAAAACAGCGCCTGCACTTGCTCTCACAAGTACAAACGCTGTTTTTAGACAGGTGCAAAAATTTTGTCTCACCGGAGTGCCAGCAGCAGCTCCACCAGCTTGTCCAGGAACGCATCCACCTGCTGCTCCTCGTAGGCCCGCTCCCCCACTGCGGGCCCGAAAACCGCCGTCCGCACGCGGTCCGGGTGCACGGACTCCGCGGTGCTCAGTTCCTCAACCACGGCGTCGCACAGAGCGTCGACGTCGACGACGGCGTACCCGCGTGAACTGGACCCTGATGGACGGCGGAAGCGGTGCCCGTCGGCGCGTTCCAAGCGACCGAAGATCAGATCCGACAGGGCTCCGACCTGCTCCTCCCAGGCCTGGCGCCCGTGAGAGTCGATGTAATCCCGGTTCTCTCGCCGGGCCAGGGTGTCCTCGAGCTGATCCATGGCAGCATCCACCACCGCCGGCTGGTAGCCACCGCGGGCCCGTCCAAAGACTGCTGTCCGCAGATCACTGCTGGTGAACTCAGGGGCATCCTGGCCGCGCGGGGCCTTGATGGCAGCTTCCACGCGACTGAAGTAGTCGTCGACGTCGTCCGGGGAGTATCCCCAATGGCGGCCTTCGACGCGGTCGAACCGCTTGCCTGCGGGCGCAACGCCACCATTGGGGGTGCTGCCCCGGGCCTCCGGGTTATCTGTCATTTGGGGACTCCTCAACCACCTTCAGCGGGACCACGTGAGCATCACAGGCGCACCACACTCAGCCCTGCAGGACCCGCAGCAGCTCGAACACCACGTAGCCCACGGGGGCCACGAACACGATGGAATCAATCCGGTCCATCACTCCACCGTGACCGGGCAGCAGAGTGCCCATGTCCTTGACGCCGATCTCACGTTTGACCATGGATTCGGCAAAATCACCCAGGGCAGCAACCCACACCAGGAAGAATGCCAGCACCAGGCCGTGCCACCAGGGGTCCCCCAGCAGCAGTGCTACCAGGAGGGAGGCCAGCACCATGGAACCGACCATGGAGCCGGCAAAGCCCTCCCAGGTCTTCTTGGGGCTGATCCGCGGAGCCATGGGGTGCTTGCCGAACAGGACCCCGGCGAAGTAACCGAACGTGTCATTGCCGACCGCCATCAAGATCACGATCAGCACCTTGGCAGCCCCCTGCTCCGTCTGGAACAACAGGACCAGCAAGGACAAACACAGTGCCACCCAGGTCAGTGCAAACAGGGAGCCCATCACGGAGAGGACCATGCCTTGTTTGGGACCGAACACCCGAACGGTGATCACCACCAAGGACACCAATGTGGTGGCGATGATCAGGGCCTCGGCACCGCCGAAGAAGGCTGCCACCGGCATGATCACCGCGCCCGCCACGGCAGGTATCACGGGGATCTTGATGCCGGCATGGGCCAGGGCACGGCAGACCTCGTACACGCCCAATGCGGCGGCCGGACCGGCAAGCAGTGCCACCACGGGCGGGTAGAGGAACAGTCCGATGCCCAGGGCAGCCAGTAGCACCACAGCCACCCCGATGGCGGCGGGCAGGTCCCGCCCGGCACGCGACTGTTTGGGTGGTGCAGGGGGTGTTTCAGCGGCGTTCTTGACGGACGGCATCAGACCTGAAGCAGCTCAGCTTCCTTGTTCTTGAGCATGACGTCAATGTGGTCCACGTGCTTCTTGGTTTCGGCATCCAGGTCCTTCTCGGCACGCTTGCCCTCGTCCTCGCCGATCTCGCCGTCCTTGACCAGCTTCTCGATCGAGTCCTTGGCATGGCGGCGCACGTTGCGCACAGAAACACGTGCTTCCTCTGCCTTGGCGTGGACGATCTTGACGTATTCCTTGCGCCGCTCCTCGGTGAGCTCGGGCATGACGACGCGGATCACGTTGCCGTCATTGGCCGGGTTGGCACCGATGTCGGAGTCACGCAGAGCCTTTTCGATGTTCCCCAGCGCGGATCGGTCGTACGGGGTGATGAGCAGTGTGCGTGCCTCAGGGTTCTGGAAGGAGGCCAGCTGCTGCAGCGGGGTGGGTGCGCCGTAGTAGTCCACCAACAGGTTGGAGAACAGGGACGGGTTGGCGCGGCCCGTGCGGATGGCAGCGAACTCCTCAGAGGCGTTGTCCACTGCCTTGCCCATACGGGTTTCGACGTCGGATTGGATCTCAGAGATCACGTGAAAACTCCTTCTGATGACACTCAACCTGTGGCCGAGTCTCTGTGTTGGTCGATCAGGTGGCCAGTGGCATGTGCTTCAGACACGCAGCGGCCGCGGACACTGGCATCAAGTCTACCGGCGTCCGCGGCCCCAGCTGTGTGATCCCACAGCCTTGCGTCACACGGTGATCAGTGTGCCCAGGTCTTCACCCAGCACCGCGCGAGTCACGTTGCCCGGTTCCTGCATGCCGAACACGCGCATGGTCACGTTGTTGTCCCGGCACAGGGAGAACGCGGTCTGATCCATGACCCGGATGTTCTGCGTCAGGGCGTCGTCGTAGGTCAGGGTGTCCAACTTCTTGGCTTCCGGGTTGGTCTTGGGGTCATCCGTATAGACGCCGTCCACACCGTTCTTGCCCACCAGGACCTCATCAGCATTGACTTCCAGAGCACGCTGGGCGGCCACGGTGTCCGTGGAGAAGTAGGGCAGACCGGCACCGGCACCAAAGATCACCACGCGGTCTTTTTCCATGTGACGGATGGCCCGGCGCGGAATGTAGGCCTCAGCCACCTGCTCCATGGAGATGGCCGACTGCACACGGGTGTCCACGCCGCACTGTTCCAAGAAGTCCTGCAAGGCCAGGCAGTTCATGACCGTTCCCAGCATGCCCATGTAGTCGGCCCGTGAGCGGTCCATGCCGGCGGTGGACAGCTCGGCGCCGCGGAAGAAGTTGCCGCCTCCCACCACGATCGAGGTTTCAACCGTGCCCACCGTGGCGGCAATCTGCTCGGCGATGTCCCGAACCACTGAGGTGTCCAGACCCACCTTGCCTCCACCGAAAACCTCACCCGAAAGCTTCAGGAGGATGCGGCGTCGTGGGTGGCTCGACTCCCCCGACCTGCTGGCACGCAGGGCGTCGTCCTTGATTTCGGAAGGGGTGGAGGTCGGCATGGATGCTCCCAACGGTGGTCCAACGGTCAAGGGCCGCGGTGGCGGCAGGTCAGGTGCAGCTGCCCGCCCCGGGCACACGTGGTTCAGCATAGCGGGCAGCACAGCTGACCAGCACCGAACATCGCCTCTGGCAAACCCCACATCAGATGACCACACCCCGCCGACCTGTGCGGGTCGGCGGGGTGTCGGGAGAACAACCTCAGGGTCTCACCTCAGTGAGCGCCGTGGTGGTTGTTTTTGCGTCTCGGATCCTGAGATCAGGAACCCACGCGGAAGCGGGCGAAACCGGTGGCGGTGGCGCCGTTGTCCTCCAGGAACTTGCCCACGGAAACCTTGGAATCCTTGGCAAAGTCCTGGTCCACCAGCACGGACTCCTTGTAGAAGCCGTTCATGCGGCCTTCCACGATCTTGGGCAGGATCTTCTCCGGCTTGCCTTCAGCCTTTGCAGTCTCCTCGGCCACGCGCTGCTCGTTGGCAACGGTTTCCGACGGAACTTCCTCACGGGAGAGGAAGGACGGGGACATGGCGGCAATGTGCACGGCGACGTCGTGAGCAGCCTCGGTGACGTTCTCACCGTCAACGGCCAGCAGAACGCCCACCTGAGCGGGGAGGTCCTTGGAGGTGCGGTGCAGGTAGAGCTCAACGTTCTGACCCTCGACGCGAGCGATGCGGCGAACCACAACCTTCTCGCCCAGCAGCGCGCCGGTCTCAGTCACCAGGTCGGAGACCTTCTGGCCGTCGATCTCGGTGGCCAGCAGGGTGTCCAGGTCGGCGACGTCGCCGGCAACGGCCGCGTCCATGACCTTCTCGCCGAAAGCGATGAAGGGATCGGCCTTGGCCACAAAGTCGGTCTCGGAGTTGACCTCAACCAGGTAGCCCTTGCCGCCCTGGATGCGGCCCACCACGATGCCTTCAGCGGTGGTGCGGCCTTCACGCTTGGTGACGCCCTTGAGGCCCTTCACGCGGATGATCTCCAGGGCCTTCTGCTGATCGCCGTCGGCCTCGTCCAATGCCTTCTTGACGTCGAGCATGCCGGCGCCGGTGCGCTCGCGCAGTTCCTTGATGTCCTTGGCGGTGTAGTTCGCCATGTGTCAGCTCCTTGTTCGTTCGTTCCCGAGGCCGGCTCTTGGCCGACCCACGGGCGTCTCACGCTGCATGATGCGGCATCGAGACGAAGAAAAGTTGAACGGCAGGGGACGTGTTGCCACATCCCGTGATCCCCGAATGCCTCCCCGCCCGGTCACGGTCGGTGACGGGCAGGGAGGCAGTGACGGGGGTGAATCACTCGGCGGAGGTTGCCTCGGAGACGACCTCAGCGGTCTCGGCAGCTTCCTCGGAGGCCTCGGTGGCCTCAACGGCTTCCACGGCCTCGGCGGTGGTCTCCGTCTCGACAGCAGCCTTCTCAGCGTTGTGCTGTTCCAGCAGCTCGCGCTCCCACTCGGCCATGGGCTCCTCGGCAGCACCTTCGGAGCCGCCCTTGCCGGAGCGGGCCAGCAGGCCCTCGGCCACGGCGTCGGCAACCACGCGGGTCAGCAGGTTGACGGAGCGGATGGCGTCGTCGTTGCCCGGGATCGGGAAGGTGACCTCGTCCGGATCGCAGTTGGTGTCCAGGATGGCGACGACGGGGATGCCCAGCTTCTCGGCTTCATCTATCGCCAGGTGCTCCTTCTTGGTGTCCACGATCCAGACCATGGAAGGGGTCTTGGAGAGGTTGCGGATACCGCCCAGGGTACGCTCCAGCTTCTCCTTCTCGCGGCGCAGCAGCAGCAGTTCCTTCTTGGTGTACTGCGAGCCTGCGACGTCCTCGAAGTCGATCTGCTCCAGCTCCTTCATGCGGTCAATCCGCTTGGAGACGGTCTGGAAGTTGGTCAACATGCCGCCGAGCCAGCGGTGGTTGACGTAGGGCATGTTCACGCGGGTGGCCTGCTCGGCAATGGCCTCCTGGGCCTGCTTCTTGGTACCCACGAACAGGATGGTGCCACCGTGTGCCACGGTGTTTTTGACGGCCTCGAACGCGCGGTCGATGTAGGACAGCGAGTTCTGGAGGTCGATGATGTAGATGCCGTTGCGCTCGGTGAGGATGAAGCGCTTCATCTTCGGGTTCCAGCGGCGGGTCTGGTGGCCGAAGTGCACGCCGCTGTCCAGCAGCTGGCGCATGGTGACGACTGACATGGTCAGTTCTCCTTGGTGCAATGTGCTCGCGCACCCCTGGTCCGGGGAAACGGAACACGGTTGTGTGGTTGTCGGTCGCTTCCGGCGGAAGGACCCCTGGCACGTCATGGCCACCGCCCCGAGGCTCAGGACGGTTTCCGCTGACCACCCGCACTCCATGGGGAGGTCGGGACCGTGGCAAGCGGGTCGGGTTCACAGGATCACCTGCTGGTGATCCCCGTGTTCACGACGACGACGCGCGCGTAGTCAGCATCTGCGCCCTGAAACGATCCGCGTGGTCCACGCTCCCGTGGAAGAGAATCTCTTCCACCGGAACCTGGGCACGATGAACCGCACAGTTCAGACACTGCGGCAACCAACTGTACTACAGCGGTGGCATCTGCGACGGCACGGGCGCCTCGCAGGATGGGGTTCGCAAGTTCGGGTTCGCCAGTTCAGGTTCGGAGGACGGGCTTTGCAGGTGCTGTGGACGACGGCGAGCGCCCGCGACTCCACAGGGGTGATCACCGTGCGCTTCGTCCGCGTTCCCTGTCCACAGCACGGGTGCTGATCTGGTGGCACCGATTTTCAAGGAGCACCGTGGGTGCATGAGAAACGCATCACCCCAGAACACGCCACCGGGCCGCACATCTGGACGTACTGCCAGGTACTTGGCTGCTGCCTTGCTGATCATCTCTGTTCTCAGTCCAACAGCAGCAACGGCCGGCCCGCCAACCGGCGTCGTGACAGTGGCAGGCACCGTGAGCAATGACTCCGTCCTGGCCAAACACCGCGGGCAGTGGGAGTCCCCCACCGGTGGTGCCCCCAAGGTGGCCAAGGACTTCCAGCCGCCGGCCGAACGGTGGCTGTCCGGGCACCGGGGTGTGGATCTCACCGTCGATTGGAACGGGCAGGTGCGGGCGCCAGCGGACGGCAAGGTCACTCATGTGGGAACCGTTGTGGATCGCAACACCATCACCATCGACCACGGGGATGGTCTGCGATCCAGTTTTGAACCGGTGGACAGTGACCTCAAACGCGGAGACCGCGTGCGCAAAGGGCAGGTGATCGGTGTGTTGGAGAACGGCAACCACTGCGTGTTCTCCGTCCGCGCCTGCGTGCACTGGGGTGTTCGCCTGGGTGAGGACTACGTCAACCCATTGCAGTTCATCGGGGCGTTCCTACCCTCGGTCCTGCTGCCCGTGCCCCAGTGAACTTGGGATTCAGGCCAATGACAGGAACAGTTTTTCCAACTCTTTCTGATCCAAGGACTCATCCGGGTCATTGATGCACTGCTGCAGTCCGGAGGCGATGATCACAAATCCTGCCCGGTCCAATGCCTTGGACACAGCTGCCAGCTGGGTCACCACGTCCTTGCAGTCCTGGCCTTCCTGCAACATTCGCGTCACAGCAGCCAGCTGCCCTTGGGCGCGCTTGAGACGATTGATCACCGGTGTCATCTCATCCGGGCGTAGCTGCACGGTTCCTCCTGATGTTCAGAATGTGGCTTCACAATATACCCGGCGGGGTTTCTGGGGTATTTTCAGCACATCCCCGGCCGTGACGGCCCCCTGCCTCACTATTGGACTGCTGCGTGAGATCACCATCCGGTGCACCCGAGGCGCTGACCCCTGTATCGTTTCCGCAAGGACACGTGGTCCGAACCCTTGCCGTGGCGCAGATCTTCTCCGCCCTGGGGTCAGGGTCCACCTTGGCGCTGGGCTCGATCCTTGCCGTGGAGCTCTCCGGTTCCGAAGTCTGGGCAGGCACCGTGAACACCGCCATGACCTTGGGTACGGCCGTCACTGCCATGCCGCTGGCCGGACTGGCCGTCAGACGAGGGCGCCGATGGGCCCTGTTGACCGGGCTGGCCGCTGCCACTGTGGGCACGTTGCTGATGGTGACCGCAACTGTGGTGCAGGCCTTTGCCGTCCTGTTGGCTGGAGCATTCCTGGTGGGGTTGGCCTTTGCCGCCAATCTCTAGGCGCGCTTTGCGGTCACGGACATGGCCCCACCACAGCGGCGGGGCCGCCACCTGTCGTTGGTGGTGTGGGCCATCACCATCGGTGCCGTGGCTGGTCCCAACATGGTGGGCCCCGGTGCCGCATTGGGAAACCATCTGGGGATACCTCCGCAGGCCGGGCCGTTCCTGATCTCAGCGGCGGGCATGTTGATCGGCGCGTGCATCATCGGGGTGGGACTGCGGCCCGATCCCCTGCCGGCACGCCAACAATTGACCGGCCACTCCGGCACCCGAGCCCGTGGCG